>NZ_JHVL01000009.1 GCF_000620125.1 Clostridiisalibacter paucivorans DSM 22131
CAATATCAATTCCTAAATATAACATAAAGAGCACCTCGTAGAGAAATATTTTAGATTGTGAGCCCACTCTACTAATAAGCGTTACCACCTTGTTGTATATTCGGAGAGAAGCTAAAAAGCAACCAACATCCAACTCATTCGTAAACTGCTTATTAGAGAGAGGTATCAGTCTTTCAAGTACGAGTTCAAAGACTCAAGGAGAGATCGATAATCCTCTCAATCTAATAATACAATTATCTCTGATTTTGAGAGATAAATAAAGAAGGTTTTATAGGTTTCCCTATTTGATAACCTAAATATATTATACAAGGAGAGAGATGGATGGCGTGGATAGGTTTTACTACAGCAGTATCGGGTCTTTTGTCTAGTCAAAAGAGCCTATATACAACAAATCACAATATATCTAATATGAATACTGAAGGTTATTCTAGGCAAAAGGCAGCACAAAATGCTACAAATCCTTTGAAATTACCAGGTATAGGCATGTTGGGAACAGGAACTACTATAACAGAGATAAATAGAGTAAGGGATTCATATATAAATTCTAAATATTGGGGAGAAAATGGACCTTCAGGAGAATGGAAAGTGAAACAAGAGACATTGGGTGAAATAGAGAAGGTATTTAATGAACCCTCTGAAAGTGCCATAAGAAAAAATATGGATGAATTTTTCAATGCCTTGGAGGATTTAAGTAAAAATCCTTCAGATAATGCATATAGACAGGCTGTTATGGAAAAGGCTGTTACATTGACAGAACATATAAATGAAACGGCCAATAAGCTATACAATGTACAAAAAGAATTAAATTTTGCCATATCGACCCAAGTTAAACAGGTAAATGACATGGCAGAACAGATACAGAGATTAAACAAACAAATATTTAATATGGAGATAGATGGTTCAAATGCAAATGACTTAAGGGATAGAAGAGATTATATAGTAGATAAACTATCGGAGATAGTAAATGTGCAGGTTGATGAGTCAACTGATGGTAAGTATAGAGTAAGTATAGGTGGGATGTCCTTAGTAGACCATACAGAGGTAAGTAAACTAAAATATCCTCCTAATATAAAAGAAAACCCTCTAAACCCCACAGAAAAATTAGTACAAGTACAATGGGAAACAGGAAACCAACCAGTAAACCTTAAAGGTGGAGAGATGAAGGGTTTATTGGAAATTAGAGATGGAGACGGCTTAAATGGAGAGTATAGGGGTATTCCTTTTTATATAAATAGATTAAATGAATTTTCTCAAAAGATATTCGAAAAAATAAATGAACAACATTATCAGGGACAAGGTTTAAATGGTAAAAGCAAAAAGTTCTTTTTTACTATAAATGATAAAATGACATCAGATTTAGGAGTAACAGATCCCAATGATTCAAATTATAAAGATTGGATAAAAGAGAATGTAAAAGCTGACAATATTTCATTATCGGGAGATATATTGGGAGATTTGGACAATATAGCGGCTGCTTCAACGGATCAAGGAGTCGAAGATAATGGGAATATAAAGGCTATAATAGAATTGAGGGAAAATAAAACATTTTTCGATGATACAATTCCCCAAGGAACACCAGAAGATTTTGTAAAATCTATATTATCCAATGTAGCAGTAGATGGTCAACAGGCAAAGAGGATGTATGATAATCAACGGGCTATAGTAGAAAATATAGTGATAAGAAGAGAGGCGGAATCAGGCGTGTCTCTAAATGAAGAAGTGGGAGATATGATAAGATTTCAGCAATCATATAATGCATCAGCAAGAATGATAACAACAATAGATGCCATATACGATGTGACTATAAATAGGTTAGGATTAGTGGGAAGGTAGGATATAGTTAGTAGTTAGTAGTAAAGAAACTTTGTTTCTTATCATTGTGCTACGGACTACAGGCTACGAACTACGGACCATATTTCTGAATTAATTTTTTTTGAGAAGGGAGATCTATTATGCGAATAACTAATAATATGCTTGTTAGAAATATGATGAGCAATTTAAATACAAATCTTAGAAGGATGAATAGAGTCCAAAAGCAATATCAGACAGGAAAAAAGTTTCAAGTGCCTTCTGATGACCCCATAGGAGTATCCAAGAGCTTAAAACTTAGTACAGATGTATCTAAGGTGGAGCAATATAAAAGAAATCTAGACGATGCTATGTCATGGCTAGACATAACAGAGGATGCAATGAATCAAATGGGAGAAGTAATTCAAAGGGCCAGAGAATTAACAGTAAAGGCATCAAATGGAACCAATGAAGATACAGACTTAAAAGCTATAGAGGCAGAAATTGGACAACTTAAAGAACAGATTGTAAAGATAGCAAATACTACTTATGCAGGAAGGAATATATTTACAGGATATAAAACTGATTCTAAATTATTAGATGATGATGGTAAATACATACCCAATACTTTAAATGCTGATGAAATATCTAGATACAATATAGGGGTATCTGAAGACATACCTATAAATACTGTGGGGATAGCTATATTTGGTAATGGAGATGCTACTAGTGGTGGAAACTTTGATGCTACTAGTGTAAATAATGGCGATAAGAGTTATGCAATAGCAGTATTTGATAATCTTCAGGATGCCCTCAAAAATGGCAATACAGAAGAAATAGATGATAATATAGAGAGAATGGATACTATAATGAATAATCTACTGTCTAAGAGGGCCCAAGTTGGAGCAAAGACCAATAGATTAGAACTTACAAAAAATAGGTTGGAAAGTGAAGAGTTGAACTTTACAGAACTGTTGTCAAATAATGAAGATGTTGATATGGCAGAAGTAATAATAGATTTTAAGACAGCAGAGAGTGTATATAGGGCATCATTGTCAGCGGGAACAAAAATAATCCAACCATCATTAGTGGACTTTTTAAGATAATGTTAGTCCGTAGTTTATGGCTAAAAAATAGAAATCCATAGGATTTCTACCATCAACTATGGACTATAAAAAAGGATGTGGTTATATGGGTTTTCAAATTAATACAGTTAGAGGTCAAATAGGTATTGAAACTCAAAAAGGACAGATGAATATACAACAGCCTAAAGGTGAACAATCCATAGAACAAATCCCTGCTAAAATGGAGATAGATAGAGAAGCTCCAAAGGTAATAATAGACCAATATCAGTGCTTTGCAGAGGCAGGACTTAAAAATATAGAAGACTTGATGAAGGAACATGTACAGTTATCGAAACAAGCAACCATGAAAGCAATAGCTAGAATAGCAGCTGATGGCAATAGGTTGGCAGAGGTACAGAATGATATGCCTAGTGCTATACCGGAATTGGCAGAAAAAAATTCATGGACAGAACAAAAGCAATTTGGATTTGACCTAATTCCCAAAAGCAGACCTAAAATAGATGTGACAGGTCATCTAAATATACATTGGAACTTAAATGGGGCTAAAATTGATTATAGACCTCAAAAACCCATAGTAGATATACAAAAAAACAAAGTAAATATATATATGAAACAATGGCCCAGTATAGATATTAGATATGTGGATGAGAGGTTGTAGAGACAGTTAGTAGTTGGTAGTTAATGATTTAATGATGAAATCCACAGGATTTCATCATTAAACTAAGAACTAAGAACTAAGAACTAAGAACTAAGAACTAAGAACTACCAACTACGAACTTACACTTTACTATACAATGAATAAATGGAAAGAAGGTGTTAGGGTGGAGTTAAATACTAAATATTTTGGAAAAATAGAAATAGAAGAAGAGAGAATTATTACTTTTCCTGATGGAGTACCAGGTTTTGAAGATTCTAAGGAGTTTGTAATAATAGAAAATCCAGAGGATGATATACCTTTCAATTGGCTCCAGTCAATAGATAATCCCAATCTAGCATTCGTAATAATAAATCCTTTCATATTTAAATCTGATTATGATTTTGAAATTCCCGATTTGGTAGTAAAAAGATTGAAAATAGTAGAACAAAAAGATATATCAGTATATACCATAGTAGTAGTTCCAGAAGATATAAATAAAATGACAGCAAATTTATCTGGCCCTGTGATAATAAATGTGAATAAAAGATTAGGCAAACAGATAATACTAGACGATAACAGGTATCATACAAAGCATTTAATATTGGAAGAATTAAAAAGTAAAGGGCAGGTGAAATAGCCATGCTTGTACTTACTAGAAAAAAGGATGAGAGCATAATAATAGGAGAAAATATAGAAATAGTAATTACTGAAATAGAAGAGGGAAAAGTAAAATTAGGCATAAATGCACCTAGAGATATAAATATATATAGAAAGGAAATATATGAAGATATAAGAACAGAAAATAAAGAAGCAGCCAATAATAGAGATCTAGACATGGATGTTATAAGGAGAATTTTTAACAGGTAAATGCAGTTAGTAGTTCGTAGCTAGTAGTTAGTAGTTGATGGAATAAGCAGAGAACCCAAATCTTTATTATGATTTGGAGTGAATCGCTTAGTGGTAAAGTAAAGAGTCTAAAGAAAGTAAAAAGGAAGTTAGTAGATATTAGTTAGTAGTTAGTAGTTTATGGAATAAGCAGAGAACCCAAATCTTTATTATGATTTGGAGTGAATCGCTTAGTGGTAAAGTAAAGAGTCTAAGGAAAGTAAAAAAGAAAGTTAGTAGTTAGTAGGTAGTAGGTAGTAGTTGATGGTGGAAATCCACAGGATTTCATCATTAGACTACTAACCACTAACCAATAACTACTAACTATTTTATATTTTCATAAAATCTAATTGATTTTACTACGAACTACAGACTACGGACTACTAACTATACTTGTTTTACTTTCTAAATATTGGGTATATTTACTATATTGATGAATGAATCAATATGGGGTGATACTATGTCAAGAAATGAAGAAAGTATATTATTTGCACCAGAAGATGAAGTCCACAGTCTTCCTAAAGACACATGGAAGATAATGATAGTAGACGATGACGAAGGGGTACATGAAATAACTAAAATGGTATTTAAAGACTTTATTTTTAACAATAAGGGTTTGGAAATTATCAGTGCATATTCGGGTGAAGAGGCAAGGGAACTTATATCAAGATATCCTGATATAGCAGTTATCCTTTTAGATGTGGTGATGGAGGAGGATGACTCAGGTCTTAAAGTGGTGGAATATATCAGAAATGTATTAGAAAACAAATATGTGAGGGTTATACTTAGAACTGGCTATCCAGGACAAGCCCCTGAAAAAGATGTAATATTAAAATATGATATAAATGATTACAAAGAGAAGACGGAATTGACAGCTACAAAGCTGTTTACAACTTTGATATCTGCCCTTAGGGGATATAAAGATATAATGGTTATAGAAGAAAATAGAAAGGCATTAAAGAAGATGATAGAGGCATCTCCTAAGATATTTGAATTACAGTCTATGGGAGATTTCATATCTGCGGTTCTTTCTCAAATGATATCATTGATGGATTTAGGCAAGAATGCAATATATTGTAATACTAGGGGATTTGCCGCCACAAAATATCAAAATTCTAATGATTTTTATGTCATGGCTGCTACAGGGGATTTTGGAGATAAAATAAATAAAAATATATTTGAGTTTTTAGATGAAGAAATTCTTTATAGAATAAAGGAAGCTATAAACACAAAAAAGAATATATCCGAGGGAGAGAACTATATAGTATATTTTGAAAACAAAAACCAAATAGAAAACATTATTTATGCTGAATGTAGTCAAAATCTAAAGGAATTTGACCATGAACTTATGCTTTTGTTTTGTAACAATATATCCATAGCATTTGACAATATATATCTAAATAAAGAGATAGAGGACACTCAAAAAGAGATAATATACACTTTGGGAGAGGTTACAGAGGCTCGGTCAGAAGGCATGGGTAACCATGTGAAGAGGGTATCTAAATATTGTGAATTATTAGCAAAAAAGTATGGATTGTCCGAAGAAGAAGTACAGATAATAAAAATGGCAGCCCCTATCCATGATATAGGAAAGGTGGCTATACCTGATAATATATTACATAAACCTGGGAAACTGACATCGGAAGAATTTGAAATTATGAAGACCCATTCAGCATTGGGATATAATATGCTTAAAAACTCCAATAGAAGGGTGTTAAAGGCAGCTTCCATAATAGCCCACCAACATCATGAAAAATATGATGGGACAGGTTATCCACAAGGATTAAAGGGAGAAGATATCCATATATATGGTAGGATATCTTGTATAGCAGATGTATTTGATGCATTGGGCAGTAAAAGAGTATATAAAGACCCTTGGCCATTGGAAAAGATATTAGACTATTTTAAAGAAGAAAGCGGTCATCTTTTTGACCCTAAATTGATAAAGATTTTCTTTGAAAATATAGAGGAGATTATCAGTATAAGAGATAAATTTACTGATGAGGAAAGAAAATGAATAGAAGGTCAAAGATAATATTGTGGCTAATTATATGTTTAAATCTCATAATTTCTCCAAAAGTATGGTCAACATCTATATCTGTTGCTGATGCAATTAAAAAGTTTGATTATAATAATGGTTATGAAAATAAAAAGATAAGGATATTGGCAATCAATTCTTATCATGAGGGATTGCAGTGGACAGATGATATAATGGATGGAATAAAATCGGTATTAGATGGAGATGAAGAATTCCATATAGAGTATTTGGACACTAAAAGGATAAACGATGAAAAATATTATGAAAAAATATATGAACTTTTCAAATATAAATTCCAGAATTCAAATTTTGATGTGATAATAGTGTCAGATTATGATGCATTGAATTTCATGATGAGATATGGTGACGATCTATTTGGAAATATACCTGTGGTGTTTTGTGGAGTAAATGGTACCAGGGATATACTAGATGAATTAAGGCCCAATATGACAGGGGTAGTGGAAAACTTAGACATAATGGAAACATTGGATTTGGCATTTGATTTACACCCAAAAACAAAAAAGGTATTGGTAGTATCAGATGAAAATTCCGCAGGAAGGTTAAATAAAGAAGAAGTAAAATTAGTAGAAGAAAAATACGACTATATAGGTTTTGAAGTAACGGAGGATATGTGCATAGATAGTATTTTAGATACAGCTTCTAAAATGAGTAAAGATGATATTATATTTATGCTTTCCTTTACTAAGGATAAAAAGGGAAATGTATATGGATTTCAAGAGGTATCCAATCTATTAGATGAGGTATCTGATACCCCTATATACGGTACATGGGATTTTTCATTAGGACATGGTATAGTAGGGGGTAAGTTGGCCAGTGGATTTTATCAGGGGAAAAATGCAGGAATATTAGCAAGGAGGATAGTTAGTGGAGAGAGACCAGAAGATATTCCTGCAATAAATGCAAGCCCAAATAAATATATGTTTGATTATGAAGAATTAAATGAATTCAATATAGATATAGAAAAATTGCCGAAAAATTCAATAATCATTAATAGACCATATTCTTTTTATGAAGAGAATAAGATAATCATAAATATTACCATAGCATTTATAGTTTCATTGATACTTATAATACTGTTATTACTTACTAATATAAGAGATAGGAGAATAGCACAGAGGGAAGTAGATAGTGTAAATAAGCATTTAGAAGAGTTGGTATTAGAGAGAACAAAAGAATTAGAAGATACAAATAAAGAATTAAAAACCACCCTTGAAACCTTGAAAATGACCCAAAATCAATTAATAGAATCAGAGAAAATGGCGGCCCTGGGAAATCTAGTAGGGGGAGTAGCCCATGAAATAAATACACCTGTGGGTATAGGAGTAACTGCAATTACCCATTTAGATATTAGAACTAAAGAAATGCTTAAATTATTAGAGACAGGAAAGTTAAAGAAATCAGATTTAGACAAATACCTACAGGACAATAAAGGTTCCGCCAAATTAGTGTTAAATAATTTGAATAGGGCAGCAAGACTAATAAATAGTTTTAAGCAAGTAGCAGTAGACCAAAGTAATAAAGAGTATAGGAAAGTCAATATAAAAAAGTACACTAAAGATATAATACTGAGTTTAAGACCAGAGCTAAAGAAAACAAATATAAAAGTAGAATTAAATGCTCCTAAGGATTTAGAGGTAAAAATGAACCCAGGAAATTATTCTCAAGTTATAACTAATCTAGTGATAAACAGCATAAGACATGGATATAAAAAGGGAGAATATGGTAAAATAGCCATAGATATAGAGGAGAAGGAAGATAAGATAATAATAACCCATACTGACTATGGTAAAGGTATAAGCAAAGACATAATAAAGAAAATATTTGATCCATTTTTCACCACAGCCAGAAATCAAGGAGGCACAGGGTTAGGACTAAATATAATCTATAACATAGTAGTGCAAAAGATGAAAGGAACAATAAGGTGTGAAAGTGAATTAGGAGAATATACAAAGTTTATAGTGGAACTTCGGTAGTCCGTAGTTTGGTAAGTAGCTAATACCTACTAACTTATTACAGATTTTAAATAAAAATTTTGCAAAAAACATTAAAGTCTAGTCGCATCTTGCCGATATATATATTGAGAAGCAAAAGAAAATAAACTCTGGCCAGAGTTTAAAAAATTTAAACGGCATGGATGCCGAAAAAACAAAAATCAAGGAGGAATAAATTATGAGAATTAATAACAACTTAATGGCAATGAATACCCATAGACAATTGAATATTACTAACAATTCAAGTGCTAAGTCTATGGAAAAACTATCTTCAGGATATAGAATTAATAGGGCTGGAGACGATGCAGCAGGTCTTTCAATATCTGAAAAAATGAGAGCACAAATTAGAGGTTTAAATCAAGCTTCAAGAAATGCTGAAGATGGTATTTCTTTAGTACAAACAGCTGAGGGTGCATTAACAGAGACTCATGCAATGTTACAAAGAATGAGAGAATTAGTTGTACAAGGAGCTAATGGTACTAATACTAGTGAAGACAGAGCTAGAATAAAAGATGAACTTAACCAATTGTCAACAGAGATTACTGAAATCACAACAAAAACTGAATTTAACTCTAAGAAACTTTTAAATGGTAGCTTAGTTGCGTCTGACGCAGTATTTCTTCAAGTTGGTGCAAACTCTATGCAATCTATCAAATTTGGAATTGGTACTATGAATGCAGCTGCTCTAGGAGTTGAAGCATCTGCTATAGGTGATGTTGTTGGGGCATCTGCTACAACAGCAGCAAGTATTAGTGCATTAACTACAACAATAGATACAGCATTAGAAACAGTTTCACAAGAAAGGTCTAAACTAGGAGCTATTCAAAACAGATTAGAGCATACTATTAAAAATGTAGATAATACATCAGAAAACTTACAAGCAGCTGAGTCAAGAATTAGAGATGTAGATATGGCTAAAGAAATGATGGAATTTACAAAACAAAATATTCTTCAGCAAGCAGCTCAAGCTATGTTAGCACAAGCTAATCAAGCACCTCAAGGAGTACTTCAATTATTAAGATAGTTTTAAAGGGATAGTTTACTATCCCTTTCAAATTTCTATTTTCAAATAGAAATTTGAAAGGATAAAACTTTTTATATAATTAGGAGAATTAAAATATGAATAAAATGAAAGATATATTATTACAAAGAATTGCAAGTATTGATATAAAATATAGAAATCGAATTTACATAAATCTAGGGTCTATGGATAATGAAAAGTTCAATCTAGAAATAAAAGACACAAAAGATTATAAGAAAACTATATCACTAAAAGTAGAAGATAAAGAAGTTTTTCTTTTTAGCAGGTATAGTATTGATAAAGAGATAGAACGATTTTGTAATGAAATAAGAGAAATTAATACAAAATGTATAATAATAGTATTTGGATTTGGACTAGGTTATCATATAGCTAATCTTTTTGAAAAAATATCTAATGAAAATAAAGTTCTTATTATTGAGCCTAGTGTTAAAATATTTGCCAAAGCTTTTGAAATGATAAAATTTGAAGAAATATTTAAAGGACATACTAATTTCAATATTATTGTTGGCAAAAATATTGAAAAAATTAATGAGTATTTTTATAAAAAAATTAATAGTGATAATTTGAATAATATTTATTTTTGTGAATTTGGACAATATGGAAATGTATTTAATTCTTATATGAATGAAATATATAAAAATTTAAAGGATACTATTATTGATAATGAGGTGAATTTAGCTACAGAATATCGTTTTCAGTATGAATTTTCTAGTAATGTTATTAAAAACATTCCATATTTATTGGAATGTGAATCTGTATCTAAGCTAGAAAATAAATTCAAAGGATATCCTGCAATTGTTGTTTCAGCAGGACCGTCTTTAGATAAAAATATATATAAGCTTAAAGAAGCTCAAGGAAAAGCAATTATCATATCAGGGGGAAGAACTCTAAAGCCATTGCTCAAAAATGGCATAAAACCTAATTTTGTTGTTTCTATTGACCCAGGATATCCTGCCTATAAATTAGTAGAAAATTACTTGCATTGTGAAATACCTTTAGTTTCTATGGTATTAAGTAGCCATGATATAATTAAAAAATATAAGGGTAAGCATTTTATAATTAATAAATATCCTTATTCTAAATTAATAAATAAATTATTACAAAGTGAGATACCAACATTACCTAATGGAGGATCTGTAGCTCATACATCTACAGTTTTAGCTAATTATATGGGGTGTAATCCTATTATTTTGGTAGGACAGGATTTAGCTTTTACTAATGAAAAAATGCATTCAGAGCAAGCAACTGCTGAAGTTGGAAAGAATGAAAGAAAAGAAACAGAAATCTTTGTAGAGGATATATATGGGAATAAAGTGAACACAGGTAAATCACTATTTAGCTTTTTAAAATGGTTTGAAAATTATTTTGCTATTAATAAACATATTAAGTTTATAGATGCGACAGAAGGTGGAGCTAAGATAGAAGGAACAGAGATACATACATTAGATGAAACTATAAAGTTACATTGTACAAAAGATTTATATAATTATAAAGATTTGATAATAGAATCACCAATTTCAGTTAAGTCTTATAAAGAAGCTATTAAATTTATGGAAGAAATATTAGAAAAAATAAATCATATGGAAGATTGTGTTGGTATAGGATTAAAGCTATTAGAAAAAGTATATATCTATTATAAAAGAGAAAATAATTTGAATGTAATCAAAGCATTTGAAAAACTTGATTATATTGATAATGAAATTATAGAAATGAGAGACAGTAGTGTTTTATTAACTAGTATTGTAATACCAGTTATAAGAAGAATAAATTTAAATAAAGGATTCCATGAAAAAATAGAGGAAACAGAGATTGAAAAGGGGTTAAGGATAGTTGAAAAGAATACTTTACTTTATGAAGGGATACTCGATTCTATAGAAGTTATGAGACCTTTAATTGAAGAGGCTATCGATTTTATGAGAAAAAAGGCAGACAAATAATTGTTGTGTCTTTTTTGTTAACAGATAAAAGTCTTATTGAAGTTAGATATTTATTCTAACAATTGCAATCTAATATGTAGAGACACTAAAAAGTAAAAGTATGTTACAAAATGATATAATTTATTATTAATTATAAATTATAAGCTTTGCTGATATTAAATTAGAAAAATTTTTTTAAAATAATATTGTATATATTAACCAATATTATGTGGTTAGATCTAGTTAATATACTATGGATTTTAAGTAAATCCATAGTATATTAACTAGATCTAGTAGCAGAATTAAATAAAAATTTAATTTGTAATAGTATACATTTTATAAATATATTGGAGGTAAAATTAATGGAAATTTATATACTTAATAGAGTTTTAAAATATGAAAATGATAAAAAAATTATTGATGACATGTTTAGTAAAATAAACGAAATTATTTCAAAATCTTCATATACTTTTAGTCATTTTGAAGTGAATGGACATAAGGTATATGAAGATTTTAATAATTATTTTTTTGATAACATAAAAAAAATAGAAGAAGTTAAAGTTATTGTAAAAACTTTTAAACAATTTGCACAGGATATATTTAAAACTACTTATGATTATTTGGATAATGCAATAAGAGAATTGGATATATTATCAAATGAATTTTATAAGTATCCTGGAAAAGAGTCATGGAGAAAATTAGCATATGCACTTGATGGCATTAGCTGGATTATGGATACCTATATGTTGATAGATAAAAGTACTGAACTTAAAACTGTAGTTGAAAGTTATGAAACTTGGAATTTATATAAAGAAGATATAAATTCATTAATAGAACTTTTAAGAGAGTTTGAATATATTATTGAAAGTAAAGATTTTGTTTCTATTGCAGATATTTTATCTTATGAAATAATACCTATATTTGAACATATGAAAGACAAAATATGTATTATATCAGTTGAGGAGGTATTATCAAGTGATATTAACTGAAAATATTAGTATAATTAAAAGTAAAAACTTCAAAATTTTGGAAAACATAAAACATATTGAAAATAAAGATTACTTAAATAATATAAAAATTGAAAAAACTAGGAACGGGCTAAAGACTTTGTATGTTAATAAAGATGATAAAAAAATATACATACATAGCAAATATAATCCTATGAGAGAGGCAGAATCTATAATAAATGAATATAAGGATGTAGAAAAAATAACTGCCGTGGTTTTTTATGGAATAGGTTTAGGATATCATATTAATGTTTTTTTAGAAAAATATCCGAATGTAAATTATTATATATATGAACCAATACAGGAAATGCTTTATACATATTTATCAAATAAGTTTTTGAAAGAGCTTCCTTCAAATAATTTGATAGATATAGTTACTGGTAAGAACGAAGAAACTATAAAAAGTTTTCTAAAGAACTTAATAGATGAGAATATGAATAATATTATTATAGTAGAGCTACCAATGCATAAACAATTGTTTCCTGAAGAACATAAGAAATTTTTGGAACTTTTCAAAAGTGCAATAAAAACTAAAAAGAATAATATCCGTACTGATTATAATTTTAAAAAAAGAGTTAAGGAAATAAATAAGCCTAAATCAGATATTATAGAGTTTAATCCAAGCAATATTTTTTTGGATCCTAATATATATATATCATATGATATGAAGAGTTTACTAACTAATCAATATAATAAGAAAAATGAATTTAACCGTATGGATATTATAGTGAGATATTTAGCTATAGAAGAATACTATGGGAAAAATAAGTATGGATTCAAGTTTTATGAGAAAATGCAAAAAGCTAGAGGTCAAAAGATTCACAATATAGAGAGATTCATAAAAACTATAAAAAGTATAGAAGAAAATGGATTTGATGACGATAGTCCTGTTTTAGTTGATTTAAACCTACAATTAATAGATGGCTCTCATAGATTGGCTTGTGCTTTATATTTTAATTTTAATAAAATTCCTATTAAGATTCAGCCGCAAATGACAAATATTGAATATTCAATTGAATGGTTTAAAAAAGCTGGATTTACAGACATTGAATTAGAAAAAATTAAAGACAAGCAACAAGAAATATTAGAGGAGAAAGGAATGTTTTTTGTAACTATATTATGGCCACCAGTACAAAATTACTTTAATGAAATAACAGAAGAGTTAAAGCAAGAGTATGAATTATTGTCTGTTAAAGATTATACTTTTAGAAATGACTATGATTTTAATGCTACTGTAAGAGGGTTATATGCTATTGATGATATAGAGGTAAATGCAAATAGTACCAATATTTGAAGATTGGAAAGAGGAAATAGATAGAGTTTTGTTGCCTTATATAGTTTCATAGATATGGGGTCAGGCTCACTTTTAAACTTTACAATGATAGGAGATAAGAAAGACAAAAGAATCTAAAAACAAAGTTTGGTGAGATGGAAATACAAGTTCTTAGAGATAGAAATGGAGCATTTGAGTCCATAGCTGTCTCTAAGATGGATTTGAAGATATTTTAGGTATCTAGATATGGGAAAGTGAGTCTTCAATGTTTAATACAATCTCATTTCCTCTAAAGCGATGGCAATATGTCCCATCATTGAGTTGAAATCAAATACAGGAAGGTTTACAGCCTCTCTGATTTTTGCTGCATAAGGCGGCAAATCTGTGCATTCCAAAACGATTGCGCCAATATCAGGATGTTCCTCTATACCTTTTCTGGCAACTCCTATGATTTCCTCTGTTACAACATCAATATCAAATTCCTCGTCTGGCTTTTCGAATATCTTGCTCCATTCCTTTGCATTTTCAAGTCCCATAACCTCTACATTAATATCATCTGTTATACCGCAAGCATGAAAATGTTCTTTTGAAAGAGCCGATTTGTTTGCAGTAATTACTCCGACAATTTTGTTTTTTCCAATTAGATTATAAACAAAAGGTACCTGTAATAGAGCTGATGTGAATACTGGCACATCCAAAGCTTCCGCAAGTTCTTTTTGAAATATAGCATTAAATCCGCAGCTTGTTGAAATAGCCTTGATACCATCTTCATTAACTAATTTTTTTGAGATTTCGATCATATTTGTAAGCAGTTCCCGGCTTGGATGTGTAATTACAGTTTCAACATTCGCACCTTCAACATGAACAAGTTTTACAGGGAAAGGATATGATTTCAAATTGGTGCTGTTACCAGCCATAGCTTCAAGTTGCATCAGACCTTTAGGGACATGCCCTTTTTCCCATCTTAAAATTGCGATTTTTGCATCTCTTTCCATTTTATTCACCTCGAAATTTAAATTGGCAACATATAATTTTTGAATTAACTTGCTTAATCCAATTTTATTTTGTATAATTTATAGTTTTATGTATCTATAATATTATAATATCATATTCATACATATATTGGCATATATTAATGGGGTCAGGCTCACTTTTAAACTTTACAATGATAGGAGGCAATATATTGTATTATTTTATAGCAAATGATATTATAAAGCTATAGAGTCTTAAGGGGTGAATAAAGATGGATAAAGAAATACTATCATTACTTAAAGACATAGACAGAAAAGTTGATGGAAATAGTAAGAAACTAGATAAATATGGCATAAAACTAAATGAATATGGCGAAAAGTTGGATGAACAAGGCAAGAAGCTATATGAATATGGCAAGAGGCTAGATGAACATGGTATAAAACTAGATGAACAAGGCAAAAAGTTGGATGAGCATGGCAGGAAACTAGATGAACAAGGTAAAAAGTTGGATGAGCATGGCAGAAAACTAGATGAACATGGCAGAATTTTGAGGGCATTGGAAGAGGCTAGTCATGTTCATAAAGCAGAGATGGATAATATTAGTTTGGCGGTAAATAGGATAGAAGGTGAAGTCAAGACAATTAGAGAAGATCTCACAGCAGTGGAATTGATGACATCTAAAAATTGGAATGATATAGTTAAACTGAAGGCTATAAAATAAAGGATCTGTTTAAACAGATCCTTTATTTTATAGCCTAATTTTTCATTAATGGTAGTATAGTAGGTAATGTGGTAATGTAAAAAAGTACTTTTCTAGTTTAATTATTATTCTAATTATTGCTAGAAAGGAGTAGTTTTTTTTACAAAAGCATAGATTTTCTATATTACTTTATTTTTTATGTTAGATAAAGTTTCTCTAATACTAAAGAGAGCATAATATCTATTTATTGTTTGTAAATCCTTGTTCTTTTAGAGAGGGGTATACTTTTGGGAAATATACCTTATCATATACAGAGCTAATTCCTTGGCTCCAAGTCCTTACATCTTTTCCTTGTGTTCTGGTATCCATATATTCTTTGATAGTCTTATCATATTGATTTACTAAATCTTGTAAATTTCTGTTGTATTTTTCATTGTGGATTACTGCTTCTTCTGGGAGTCTAGGTTTTTTCATTGGTTTTTCATCTGGAATGCCAATGCACATACCCAATACGGGATATACATATTTTGGTAAGTCTAATAATTTTACAATTTCCATGGGTTCTCTCCTAACGGCACCGATGGGGACAATACCATATCCCATAGATTCAGCAACATTCATTGCATTTGAAAAGGCTATACCTATATCCACACTTGATACCATTGTGGCCTCTATGGATTCAATATTTTTGAATTCTTTATTTTCTTTATTCAATGCTAATGCAGTTCTATAGTAATCTGCTACAAACACTAAAAAGACTGGTGCCTCTGCAATCCACCTTTGTCCTCCAGTCAAATCTGCAATCTTTTTCTTAGTTTCTTTGTTTTTTATAACGATAACACTCCATTGCTGTCCATTTATAGAAGATGGAGCAAATTGAGTACTTTTAAGGATTTTATTTAAATCTCCTTCTCTTATATCTTCGTCTTTATACTTTCTGATAGACACATGATTTGAAATAACTTCATAAATGTGATTCATAACATTCTTCCTTTCTATTTATTAATATTTTATATAGCTGATTTCACAGTCTCTTATATATTTATACACATATTTATATTATTTTAATCTTTTTACATGTTTAATTTTAAAGGATAAAATGAAAGATTGATTAAAATTAAAGTAATAGTGTATATATAATTTGTAAAGAGTTAAAGGGTGGATATACTGGATGGAAAATTAATAAAATATAATTATGGGAGATGGAGAAGTATGAAAGGGCAAATGATAGAAAATATTAAAGATAAATTATCTACTATAGGAATAATAGGTCTAGGTTATGTGGGATTGCCGTTGGCATTGGCATTTACTGAATCTAATTATAGGGTGATTGGATTTGATCGTGAACAGGACAAGGTAGACAGGATTTTAAGAGATAAAACAAGCTATATTAAACATATTTCTGCACAGAGGATAAAATCCAGCGTAGAAAATGGGAAATTAGATGTCACATCGGATTTATCTAGAATATCTGAGGTAGATGTTATAATACTATGTTTGCCTACACCATTGAATCAATATAGGGAGCCTGACTTGTCATATGTAACTAATACAATGGATAAAATTTTACCCTATCTGAAAAAAGGACAATTGCTAAGTTTAGAGAGTACGACTTATCCAGGCACTACTGAGGAAGAATTAAAATCTAGAATTGAAAGTAAAGGATTTGTAGTGGGAGAAGATTTCTTTTTAGTATATTCTCCAGAGAGGGAAGATCCAGGAAACCCAAATTTTAGCACAAGTACAATCCCAAAAGTAGTGGGGGGAATTACTAAAAATTGTCTTGATATAGGAGTCATTTTATATGAAAATATAGTTTCTCAGGTAATCCCAGTTAGCTCAACTAGGGCTGCCGAGCTCACAAAATTATTAGAAAATATCTATAGGGCAGTAAATATAGGGTTAGTAAATGAAATGAAAATGGTTGCTGACAAAATGAATATTGATATATGGGAGGTAATCAATGCGGCAGCTTCAAAGCCCTTTGGATTTACGCCATTTTATCCAGGACCAGGATTAGGAGGGCATTGTATACCTATTGATCCATTTTATCTAACATGGAAGGCTAAAGAATATGATGTAAATACAAGATTTATTGAACTTTCTGGTGAAATAAATACCATGATGCCAGAATGGGTAGTACATAAAGTAATGGAAGGATTAAATGAACAAGAAAAAGCACTGAAAAATGCCAATATATTAGTTCTAGGATTGGCCTATAAAAAGAATGTTGATGATACAAGGGAATCTCCATCGGCAAAGCTAATGGATTTATTAATAAAAAGAGGAGCAAATGTCTTTTATTCAGATCCTTATATAGCTGAATTTCCTAAGATGAGGGATTATTACTTTGATATTGAATCTATGGAAATAAATAAAGAAAATTTGGAGACGATGGATTGTGTGTTGATTAGCACAGATCACGATGAGTTTGATTATGAATTTATTTTACAGCATAGCAATCTAATTGTTGATACAAGGGGGAGATACAAAGGGACACATGAAAAGATAATAAAGGCATAAAGTGACAGAGAAAAATATTCCTCTGTCTTTTTTAATATATTAATATAATCGACAATATATGACAATATTTACAATTGATTCATGATATCATATTGTGACAGCTCATAATTTTAGAGCATAAACAAATATAAATTAAAAAGAAAGGGGATTGGAATGACTAAGAAAAAAAGATTATTGATCTTTGCTTTACTGTCTATGGTGCTGATGGTATCAACTCTGATTGGCTGTGGTAATGAAACAGCCACTGATTCTTCTTCTGTTGAAGAGGAAAATCAAGATTTAAATGATGGCATATATGAGGGGATAGGTCAAGGATATGGTGGAGAGTTAAAGCTTGAGGTCAGTGTAGAGAACAATGAGATAAAGGATATGGAGATTATCTCCCATAGAGAGACTTCGCCTGTATTTACTAGAACCTTACCCATTGCTAAACAACGAATCCTTGAAGCACAAAGTCCAATTGTTGACAATGTTTCAGGTGCCACATATAGTTCATATGCTATTAAAAGTGCAGTGGGCGAAGCCATGAAAAAGGCAGGAAAAGATTTTGGAGAGATCAGAATTGATACACAGGGTCCTGAGGTTCAGTCTAAAGAATTAGAAAATGAAACTACTCAACTTGTTATAGTAGGGGCTGGTCCAGCAGGTATTTCATCTGCTATAGAGGCAGCAGAGTCAGGAGTTGAAGATGTAATTCTTTTAGAAAAGTTAGACATCCTTAGTGGAAATGGTAAATTTGATATGCTTATTTTTGATTTGATTAATTCCAAGGTACAGAGGGAAGATGGTCTAGAATTTACCGTTGAAGATTTTATAAAATCAAAGGAAGGCAAAGTAATGGATTCCCCAGAACGTATAGAAGCTTGGGCAAAGGGCGCCTATGAGCTAGATGAATGGTTTAGAGACATGGGTATAAATCTAAACTATTATTATGATGAAAAGACCCATATGGCTGAAGAGGATGAGTATGCAGGGGAACATATCCATGATAAATTGGAGGAGAAAATAAAAGAATTAGATATAGATGTAAGGACTGGAAATAAGGGTACAGATTTGATTATTGAAGATGGAAAGGCTACTGGGGTAAAGGTGCAGTGTAAAGAGGGGACATATGATATTTATGCAGATGCAGTGGTTATTGCAACTGGTGGATTTTCCAATAATAAAGAGCTCCTAGCAAAATACAAGCCAGGTGTAGAGAATCTAATGACATCTAATCAAATGGGTACAACAGGAGATTTTATTCCTGTTTTTGAGAAGTATAATTTCAAAATCGCAAATATGGATGATATGAAAATATTTAATCCAGCTATGGTTAAAAACAGGGAGTTAACTGGGGCTCGTGGTGATGGATTTTTATTTGTCAATGAAGAAGGAGATAGATTTATTGCGGAAAATGAAAAGGATGAACTGAAATTGGGTCTAGAAATTCTTAGACAACCAAATAAAAAAGTATTTTATATATATGATCAACCATTGGCAGAGTCTTTTTATCGTCTAGAAAAGCATAATAAATTGGATTATCATATTAAAGCAGACACTTTGGAAGAATTAGCGGAAAAACTTGAAATTAATAGCGAAAATTTACTTGATACTGTAGAAATGTATAACAAGGCTGTCGCAGGGGAAATTGAAGATTCCTTTAGAGATGAACCATGTGAAAGGCCATTTGCAGCTGAAGGTCCATACTATGGTGTACAGATTCAGTCAGCAATTCATATGACAAAGGGTGGAGTGGTAGCAAATGAAAAAACTCAAGTACTAGACACCAATAATCAAGTTATTGAAGGATTATATGCGGCAGGAGAAGTCACAGCTACATCTGGTATATTCAAGGAAGCATTTATATTTGGTAGAATTTCAGGTCAAGAAGCGGCTAAATATATTGTTGATAAATAATAAAAGGAATTGGTCTATATTGGCCAATTCCTTTTAAAATATGATTTTATTTTATTATATATTTGATATAATAATAACATCTAAAAATAAATCAAATTACTTTATAAAATAATATATGGGGTTATTTATGAAGGATACGAGGAAGTTTGTAGTTATTTCCATGGCGTTTATGACTCTTATTATTGCCAGTACCATAGGATACAAACGTCTATTAGGGGTAAATATTATTGATGCATTATACATGACTATAATCACTATTTCTACAGTGGGATACAGTGAAGTAGCAGATATGACCACTGATGCCAAGCTGTTTTCAATATTTGTTATTTTTTCTGGCTTAGGTATTGCAGGTTATACATTTACCAGTATTGTATCGTTATTTCTAGAGGGAGAATTCAAAAATGCTTGGAGGAGAAAGAGGATGGAATCTAAAATATCAAGATTAAATAATCATTATATTTTGTGTGGAGCTGGGGAGACTGGACATAGTGTTATACAGCAGTTTTTAAAGAGTGATGTTTCCTTCATAGTGATAGAAAAGAATGAAGATAAGGTTAGAGAATTGATGGAAAATGGAATATTAGCTGTACAAGGGGATGCTACACAGGAGGATGTATTAGAAAAGGCAAACATAAAAACTGCCAAGGGTCTTATAAGTAGTTTGTCCAGTGATGCAGATAATGTATTTACTGTGCTTACAGCAAGACAAATAAATAAAAGGCTTTACATAGTTTCCAGGGCAATAGAAAAAAATTCTCCAGAAAAGTTGAAAAAGGCAGGGGCAAATAATACCATATCACCTAATGAAATCGGGGGCAGAAGGATGGCAGCCATAGTCCTTAGACCATCTATTATTTCATTTTTAGATGTAATAACCCATGCTGGAGATGTGATTCTTGATTTAGAGGATGTAGTGGTATGCAAAGGCTCTGATATGTTGGGGAAGTCTCTAAAGGAAGTGAAAATACCAGAAAAGATAGGACTTATAGTATTGGCTATGAGGAAGAATGGACAGGAAAGGTTAATGTTTAATCCCAGTTCTGACGAAGTGTTGGAACTTGATGATGTAATGATAGTATTAGGTACAGAAGAACAGGTAAACGATCTCAGAAGATTGGCCTGTGATAATGGAGAAAGGGAATTATTGTTTTAAATTAATATGAGAAGTATAAAACGTGTTAGTTTGAAGAGAAGGTGTTTTTATATGAGGGGAATAATATTAGCAGGTGGAAAGGGTACAAGACTGTATCCCATAACTAAGGCAATAAGCAAACAGCTTATACCTATATATGATAAGCCTATGATATATTATCCATTGTCTGTATTGATGTTGGCAGGTATAAGGGAGGTACTTATTATATCTACTGAAAGGGACTTGCCTTTGTATAAGGAGCTTTTAGACGATGGACGGCATTTAGGTATGAATATTGAGTATGCAGAACAATATGAGCCAAGGGGAATAGCAGAGGCTTTTTTAATAGGACGGAAATTTATAGGCAATGATACAGTATCTCTTATATTGGGTGATAATGTGTTTTATGGCCAAGGTTTTTCTCCTATACTTGAAGATTCAGCAGATATTAAAAATGGGGCCAATATATTTGCGTATTATGTAAAAAATCCTAAGGAATATGGAATAATAAATTTTGATGATAATTGGAGACCTTTGTCTATAGACGAAAAACCCAAAAATCCCAAGAGTAATTATGCCATACCTGGTCTATACTTTTATGATAATGATGTGATAAATATAGCAAAGGATATAAGACCATCTAGTAGAGGAGAACTGGAAATATCTCGAATAAATAGGGCCTACCTAATACAAAAAAGGTTAAATGTGAATCTATTGGGACGTGGATTTGCATGGCTAGATACGGGAACACATGAGTCCCTATTGGAAGCAAATAATTTTGTTCATGCAGTACAAAAGAGACAGGGGCTTTATATCGCATGTATAGAAGAGATAGCCTATAGAAAGGGATATATAAATGAAAATCAGTTGTTAGATTTGGCAAAACCACTATTACATACTGACTATGGAAAATATTTAGTTAGTCTATTATAAAGGAAAGAAGGATGAACTAATGAAGACATATCTTATAACTGGTGGAGCAGGATTTATAGGGTCTAATTTTATAAACTATATATTGGAGAGGTATAAAAATAGTATAACTATAGTAAATTTAGATAAGCTTACATATGCTGCAGATTTAACCAATATAACTGAGGCTGCAGATAATGCTAATTATTATTTTATACAGGGAGATATCTGCAATAGGGAGTTGGTAGATAATATTTTTAAAACATATGATATAGATTATGTGGTGAATTTTGCTGCGGAATCCCATGTGGATAGAAGTATCATAAATCCTGATATTTTTTTGAAAAGTAATGTATTTGGCACTCAAGTATTGATAGATTGTGCTAGAGAACATTGGGAGGTAGAAGAGGATAGATATGTGTATGGAAAGAAATTTCTTCAGATTTCTACTGACGAAGTATATGGTACTTTAGATGATAGGGGATATTTTACAGAGGAAACGCCATTAAGGCCACGAAGTCCATATTCTGCCAGTAAGGCATCGGCAGATATGTTGGTCCAATCTTATAAATATACGTACAATATGCCTATAAATATAACTAGATGCTCCAATAATTATGGGCCAAATCAATTCCCAGAAAAGTTGATTCCGTTAGCCATTAAAAAAGCTATAAATGGAGAAGAGATACCTATATATGGAGATGGGAAACATATAAGGGATTGGCTATATGTGAGGGATCATTGTGTTGCTATAGATATGGTTCTCAGAAAGGGTAAAGTAGGGGAAATTTATAATATTGGAGGAAACAATGAACAAGAGAATATTAATTGTATCAAAAATATCATAGGTATATTGAAGAAAATATTTCCTGAAAACACATATATCAATGAAAATTTGATCACATATGTTAAAGATAGAAGGGGCCATGACAGGAGGTATGGAATAGATTTTTCCAAAATAAAAAATGAATTGGGATGGTATCCAAAGGTGAGATTTGATGAGGGAATAATGGCTACTATTTATAATGTATATAATAAGAATAAAATAAATAGAGTATAATTTAAACTGATGTCAAAGATATATGAATAGTTAGTGGTTCATAGGGTTGTCAACAATTTGAGTTTAAAAAAATATGCAACAAAATATTACATTGTAATATTTTGTTGCATATTTTTTTAAAACGGTATAGATAATTTTAGAAGACTAAAAATATATTTTCAAATGAACTCTGTATATTAGCATGATTTTAGATAGAAGAGGGTTGTGTGATATTAATATTGGCATGGAAATTGCTCTATTAATAGTATCTAAAAGTATGATTCAAAAATCAAAATTAGGAGGAAAATATTTATGATGGCTAGAATAAATGGAATCAATATATACTATGAGGATATAGGAGAAGGGCCAGTATTGATGTTTATTCACGGATTAGGAGAAAATGCAGAGTCTTGGAGATATCAGATAGATGTATTTAGTAAAAGCTTTAGGGTGATAGCTATGGATTTGAGGGGTCACCATAGAAGTGAGGATGGTAATGAAGAGATAAGTATACCATTATTTGCAACGGATATAATATCATTAATGAATTATCTAGATATATACAATGCCCATTTTATAGGACTTTCCATGGGAGGATTGATTTGTCAAGAACTTACGATAAATAATCAAGACCGTATGTTGAGTATGACATTAAGTGATTCTGCAGGTTATTATCCAAAGCCTATGAGTACAGTTGGATTGAAAAAAAGATTACAGAGAATAGACAGTATGTCTATGGAAGAATTGGGTGAATTAATTGCAAGGACTGCATGCAAACCCAATGTGGATAAAGATATCTTACAAAAGGCTACAGGAATATTTGGATTAAATAGATATAGACCTTACAGACAGGCTACATATGCCACATTGAAATCAGACTATAGAAAATATCATAAGGATATATTCATACCTACATTTATATCTGTAGGAGAAAAAGACCCTGTAACACCTATTGAATTTTCCCAATATTTAAATGAGAATATTGTAGGGTCAAAAATGCAAATCATACCCGATGCATCACATTTGTCTAAAATGGACAATGCTCCAAAATATAATTTAGCTTTGGCTGAATTCTTAGCTCCCTTTGAGCCAGAATCATCAATTAAAATTTTAGACATATTAAAACAAAACAAGGGATAATATAAAGGACTAGATTTGATTTTCTAGTCCTTATCTTATTCTATAATTTAAGATTATCTTCGTCGGTTAATAAATCCGATGTATTAGCTATTATTTCTTGAATTTTTATTTCATCTAGCTCTAATGTTTCCAATGCGAAAGGAGACATATAGTATGCCATGCCATCATATCCCATACTTATGCCCATTGTCATAACTAGGGCATCTGCAACATGTATAAGAGATACCAAATCTTTATTTACATTTGATTGTGCAGGTGTGTGATGATTTTCTATGGCATCTATCAAATCTTGAGGAAAATTCCATTTTTCTGCTATTTTAGCACCGATTTGGGCATGGTCAAACCCTAATACTTCTTTTTCAGCATCTTGGAAGGAACGACCACTGCTACCTACCTTTTCTACTATTAAGTTGTATTCTTTTTTAACATAGTAACTCAATATTACTTTACCTATATCCCTTAAGAGTCCCGCTATGTAGGCCTGTTCTGGATCAGATTTTCTCGTCTTCTTAGCCAATTGACGGGCTATTATAGCACAGGTTTGTGATTGCTCCCATAACATATCCTTTTCAAGACCATATCCTGGTAGTTCTTGCATTAGAACTTTACTAACGGAGGATGCCAGTGTTATACTTCTTATAGTTTTAAAACCTAGAAGTACTGTGGCCTCGGTTATGGTGCTTATTCTTCTAGAATATCCATAATGTGTAGAATTAGCTAATTTAAGTACTTTTGCAGTAAGACTTTGATCTTTCAATATTTCTGTCTCTATATCATGTACTGTAGAATTGGGGTCTTCTGTAAGTTTCAATATCTTATTTATCCTATTGGGGAACACAGGCATATCATCTACTAATTGGATGAGTTTGTCTAAGGATAACTTATTGTTCATAACACAACTCCTTTAATAAATATTTGGCATAATATATACCTTTGTATTAATTATATACCCTATTCTGAATTTTTCATATAGATTTAGGGTATCAATTTACTAAGAGTGAAATGGAGGGATTACGTGGGGAATATTATATATTGGTTTAGACGAGACTTAAGAATATCTGATAATGTAGGTTTTTTTAATGCATGTAATAATGGTAAATCTATAATACCAGTTTTTATATTAGATGACAATATACTGATGGACCCAGATGTGGGAAAAAGAAGGGTCCAGTTTATGTATAGCTGTGTAAAGAATTTGGACAAGGAGTTAGAAAAAATAGGAGGCAGACTGATTTTAAGGAGGGGCAAAGCCCTTCAAGAATTAAAAAAACTAGTTAACCAATATGATGTTGAGTCCATATATTTTAACAGAGATTATACTCCTTATGCTAGAATCAGGGACAAAGAAATATGGGAATATTTTAGAAAAGAGGGCATTGAGGTTAAAAGCTTTAAAGATACCGTGCTCCATGAAAAGAGAGAGATAGTTAAGGGAGATGGGAATCCATATATTGTTTTTACATATTATTATAAAAAATGGATTAATAAAATCAAGGACAATATTTTACCAGAGATAAAAAAGATAGAAATAGTAGAAGGGGTAGATGCTTTAGATATAGCTAAATTAGATTCTGATGATATAGAATTTGATTATAAAAATACATATAGAGATTTAGTATATAAAACAGTATATAGATATATAGAGGACAGAGACATACCCTATAAAGATGGCACATCAAGGATTTCTCCATATCTGAGGTTTGGGGTACTATCCATAAGGAAAATATATAATGATATGATATCTCTAATGGGAGAATTGGAGGATCATAAAAAGAGAGAAAGTATACAGGGATTCATTAGACAACTGGCCTGGAGAGATTTTTATTTTCAGATATTATATAATTTTCCTTATGTGGACAAGGAATCATTTTTGACAAAGTATAGAGATTTAAACTGGGAAAATGATGAAAAATTATATAATACTTGGTGTGAGGGCAGGACGGGATATCCTCTAGTAGATGCAGGTATGAGACAGCTACTTAAAGAGGGATGGATGCATAATAGACTTAGAATGATAGTCGCATCATTTTTGACTAAAGATTTACTTATAGATTGGAGATGGGGAGAGAGGCATTTCAAAAGATATTTAATAGATTATGACCTACCTCTGAACAATGGAGGATGGCAATGGGCTGCTTCTACTGGTACCGATGCACAGCCATATTTTAGGATATTTAATCCTATATCTCAATCTAAGAGATATGATCCAGAGGGAATATATATAAAGAGATATGTAGACGAACTAAGGGATATACCTATTAAATATATACATGAACCTCATAAGATGCCTAATAAGGCATTAGATTACCCCAGTCCCATAGTAGACCACAAGAGACAAAGGGAAAGGGCATTGGAATTATATCAAATTTAAAAATGAAATGAAAAACTTACAATATATAGAGACTGATTAAAGTTTTTGAATTTTGTTGCCGATATTAAAGTTAGAGAAGTTATGGTAAAGGAGGAAAAATTCTATGAGAGTAGAAGGTGGGATATCGGTAGCGGGGTTTCAACATAATGGAACAGGTCAAAACACTAATAATACAGTGGAAAACAGCAATATGAGCCCTAACAGGGGAGAAGGTAATGTAGAAGCAATAAATGATGTTAATTTAAAAAGAAATATGGATCAAAAAGATTTACAGCAAGCTATAAATGATGTTAATAAAAGTGTAAAGGCATATAATAGGAGACTTCAATACTCTGTCCATGAAAAGACAAATACTATAATGGTAAAAGTAATAGATACCAGTGAAGGTAGGGATGAGGTTATAAGGGAGCTACCTCCAGAGAAAATACTGGATATGGTAGCCAAGATGTGGGAAATGGCAGGTATTATAGTAGATGAAAGAGTATGATTTAAAAATATATAGGTGGTGATATTATGGATACTTCTAGAATAAGTGGTATTGCATCGGGAATGGATACAGAACAAATGGTAAAGGATCTTATGAAGGCACAGAGGGTAAAGGTAGATAGACTTTATCAACAGAAACAAATACATGAGTGGCGACAAAATATGTATAATGATATAAATAAATCCTTTGCAAATTTTATACTTGATACAAAGAAGGAATTTGGACTTACTACTACAACATCTACGGGGCTCATGTTGAATAAGTCTTTAGACAGCCTTCCGTGGGTTAAACAAGCTACATCTAGCAATGAAAGCATAGCTTCAGTAACTGCTAGAGCCAGTGCAGTAAATGGAAGCTATGATGTAGATGTAAAAAGATTGGCAGATGGGGTTTCCATGGCCAGTGGAAGCAATATATCTGTTGGAGATAAGGGAAATGTTGCAGAGCAATTTGGATTAGCAAGTGGAGATACGATAGAGTTTACTATAACAACAGATGCAGGAAGTAAGACATTTAAATTTGGAAATGTGGATGGAGCAGATATAAAGAAAGACTTAAGTGATATAGGTTTAAAGGATATAGTTAAAACAGTTAATTCTGCTACTATTACAAAGGACGGTAAAGAGATAGATTTAGGGGTTAAGGCATCCTATGACAGCAATATAGATAGATTCTTTTTACAAACTGATGGCACAGGAAAAGATAGTAGTATTAAGATAGATGATACTAGTGGATTTGTGGATAAATTAAAATTAAATGTTACCCACTATGATGCCAGTGGTGTTAAACAAGAGGCTCAGCTTTTTGTATCTGGACAAGAATATACTGGAGTAAATGCAAAATTGGATTTTGCAGGAGCAATAGGAGTAGAGCAATCTTCTAATCAATTTAATATAAATGGTATATCCTTTGACCTAAACGCAACAGGTTCATTTTCTGTAAAAGTAGATACTGATGTAGATAATGTATATGACAAAATTAAGGGATTTATAGAAAAATACAATGAAATAGTAGATGCAATGGGAGAGAAATTAGGCGAAGAGAAATATAGAAGTTATAAACCATTGACCGATGAGCAAAAGGAATCTATGAAAGAGAAAGATATTGAGCTTTGGGAAAAAAAGGCCAAAAGTGGTCTATTGAGAAATGATATGCTAATATCTAGGACTATGCAAAGGGTAAGAAGTGGACTTTATGATTCAGTAGAAGGAGTAAAAGGTACGTTTGACCATCTTACTGAGTTGGGTATAACTACTCAAAAATATGTAAGTGGAGAAGTAGGTGGAAAACTTCAAATAGATGAAACTAAACTTAAAGAGGCTATACAGAAAGATGCTCAAGGAGTATTGGAGGTATTGTTTAAGCAACCTGATAGTGATTTGACTGATGACAAAGAGATAGCCAAGAATAGTGGTATAATTACAAGGGTATATAATAATATGATGTATGGTATGAAGGAAATAGTGAATAAATCTGGAACAGGAGAAGATGCCAATTTACTTAGAAATGTAGAATCCAATTTATTAATAGACTTTGTAACAGAACATGGAAGTATAAGTATGCTAGATGAAGAAATAAATGACCTAGACGATAAGATATATGATATGAACAGATATCTTTATAGAAAAGAAGAGAGTTATTGGCAAAGATTCACTGCTATGGAAAAGGCAATAGCTAGAATGAACAGTCAGAGTTCATGGTTGACGCAACAAATGGGATAATGGTAGATTTACAATAGAGAAGAAAATTATAAAAGAAAGGTGATAACATGGCTATAGGGAATCCATATGCACAATATCAACAGAATTCAGTAATGACAGCATCACCAGAAGAGTTAACTCTTATGCTTTATAATGGAGCGATAAAATTTATAAAACAGGCTAAAATATTTATAAATGAAAAACAGATGGAAAATGCTCATAAATCCATAGTAAGGGCGGAAGATATTATCGCAGAACTTAATATAACCTTAAATATGGACTATGAGATTTCTGAAAATTTGAGGAGTTTATATACATTTATATTGGACAGGCTCACTGATGCCAATGTGCAAAAGTCTACTGATGTGTTAAATGAAATACTGCCTCTAGTAGAAGATTTAAGGGATACTTGGCAACAGGCCATGAAACAAGCTAAGATCAATAAAAAGACGGCAAGATAAATTGGGGGATGGAGAAATGCCCATGAATAGTTTAGAGAATATGATAAAATTGCTAAAAAAGAAAATAGAGTATTTGAATAGTATATATGAAAAGACTGAGACACAGTATGATGTTATACTTAAAGAAGATATGGAAAAATTATTTGGTCTTATAAAAGAAAAGCAGGTGAGTATTGACAGTATAGATAAATTAGATGAAGTATTTTTAGATCAATACACAGTATTTAAAAATGATAATCAAGTAGAAAATATATCAGAATTAGATAGTCAAAAATATCCTCAAATAAAGGAGTTAAAAGATAATATAGAAACTATCAACAAACTTTTAAATGACATAAAGGAACAAGAGATGAAAAATAATGTGGAATTAAATAAGAGGTTTCAATCAGTCAAAAATAAATTAAAATCTGTAAAAAAGGGTAAGAAGATGGTAAAAGGTTATGATAGCTATAAAAATTTAGCAGGGTCTGCCTTTATTGATGTAAATAAATAGGGGGGATATTATGGAGATAAGTTCAATGAATGCCCAATATGTATATAGTTTGAAACAGGCATTAGGTATGGCGAATATGAGAAGGGCTATGAATCAAGATGCCCAGGGAGTAAAGAATTTGATGGAGTCTATGGAGGCTACAAATAGAGCTATAGCTAAAGCGGCAGAACCACATAAAGGTGGGAGTGTGGACATAAAAGTCTAAAAAGAAGGATTCTTCCTTCTTTTTTTGATATCGTAAATTGTTGATTTTTAATATTTTATTAACAAATTAATCAAACAATACTAACAGGCTTTTCCACATTTAAATATATAGAAAACAACAGTTTTCCACAGACTTATACACATTATCCACAGAAATCCCTAGAAGATATCCACATAATAACAACAACTATGATGTGGAAAAAATAATTAATGAAATAAATAGTTGTCAATGTAAAATAAATGTTAAATAACTTTTATAGTGGGTATCATAATAATAAACATTTATAAATATCAATTAAGTAATAGGCTACATATATCTTTTATTGATTGATAGTAGTTTACAATTAAAACTTCATTTATTGAAGGGAGCTGAAGTATATGAAAATGATAATTAGTGGTAAGAACATGGAAGTTACAGATGCATTAAGGGACACTACAGAGAAGAAATTAGGAAAATTGGATAAGTATTTTTTTAAAGATGCTGAAGCATATGTGACATTTAGTGTAGAAAAAGATAGACAAATAATAGAAGTAACCATTCCTTTTGCAGGTGCTATTATAAGAGCCGAGGAGTTTACAGATGATATGTATACATCCATAGATAAGGCAGTAGATGTATTGGAAAGGCAAGTTAAAAAGCATAAAACTAAGCTGCAAAGAAGGAAACATAATGGAAAGACTATAAGATTTGAGAATATCCCTTCTCTAGATACTCAAGAAAGAGATAATGAACCTAAAATAGTAAAAACTAAGAGATTTGCCATAAAACCTATGGATGAAGAAGAAGCGGTACTTCAGATGGATCTTTTGGGACATAATTTCTTTGTATTTAGAAATGCTGATAGTGATGAAGTCAATGTAGTTTATAAGAGGAAAGATGGAAATTATGGGTTGATTGAACCTGAATATTAAAAATGAGGCGAAGGAGAGATCCTTCGCTTTTAAACTGCTTTTAAATAATATATATTGATGGTATTATTTAACTAGGTGATAAAATGGAAAAGACAAAGGAAATACATAAAAATATAGAAGATATAATAGAAAGTGCTATGGATGTAGAGAGAACTGATCCTAAAAAAGTCATATTTTTGGGGAAAAAGGCATATAAGCTATCCAATGAATATAAATATGAACTGGGTATGGCTAGATCACTTCTTACTATTGCATATGGTTGTAGAAGATTATCATATCATTATAAATCTATATACTGTCTTTATAAATGTATTAAGGTCTTTAAAAAGTTCAAAGATTATGATGGACAGCTCAAATCATTGATTCTATTAAGTATAAACTATTTTTATTTTGGAAGATATAAAGAGTCTTTAGATATAAATAAAAAGGCTGTTAAAATGTGTAGAAAAATGAAAAGAAGAGATTTAGAGGCCAGTATACTAAATAATATTGGAGAAATTTTAAAGGAGCAGTATAGATACAAAGATGCATTAAAATGGTACATGGCTTCACTAAAAATAGCTGAAGATATGGATAATAAGTACCATAAAGCAGTAATAATAATGAATATGGGATTTTGTTATTATAATATGGGAGAAGATGAAAAGGCATTAAGCTACTATAATAGGTGTCTAAAATATTTTGTAGAATTATCAGAAGGTATATATGAGGCGGATACACTCAATAAAATTGGAGAGATATATGGGAGAAAAGAGGAATATGATAAGGCCTTAGAATATTATTATAAGAGTATTGATATATTCAATAAGCAAGGAAATAAATTCTATATGGTAGATGTATTGATGAATTTGGGGAGTACATTTTTAAATACTGGAGAATATGACAAGGCATATAGGTATATATATAGTGCATTGACAAATTCAGAATATATAGATGCAAAAAAGAAGATTACTCAGTGGAGGTTATTGTTATCTGATTACTATAATAAGACTAAGGATTTTAAAAGGTCATTAGAAGAATATAAATTATATCATAGATTGGAAAAAGAGGTAGCAGATGAAAAATTGGAAAGGGAATTAAAATATATAACTAGTAAATTTGAGAAAGATAGATCTAAAGATAGGGCACAAATATATAAACTCAAAAATATAGAGTTAAAAAGAACAAAAGATGAGTTGGAGAGGGCAGAAATTGCTAGAAGGAGGCTATTTTCTAACATATCTCATGAATTAAAGACTCCCATAACTTCTATTCAAGGATATATTGAGGCAATTATTGATGGCGTTATACCTAATAAAGATATGACTAAGTATTTATTTCGTATGAAGTCAAGGGCTGAAACATTAAATAGGATTATAGATGACCTTTTTCAATTGGCAAAACTAGAGATGGGTCAATATGAATTTGAGTTTAAAAAGATGGATATATCATTTTTATTGGAAAGTTTATACGAAAAGTTTCAAATAGATGTAAATGCTGAAAATAGAAAAATTGTACTAGATATTGACAAAACTCAATTGGAGGGATTACAGGTCAATATAGATGTAAATAGATTGGACCAAGTATTTGGAAATATAATATACAATAGTATAAAGTATACAGATGATATGGGGGAAATTGTTATAGGATGCAATATTGATGGAGATAAAGCCATTATAAGTATAGCAGATGATGGGATAGGCATATCTAATGAAGATATATATAATATTTTTGAGAGGTTTTATAAAGGGAATAATTATAAACATATCAATAAGGGTAGTGGACTGGGGTTGTCTATAGCTAAAGAGATTATAAATAGCCATCAAGGGACAATATGGATGAAGAAGAGATATCCTAAAGGTGTAATTGTGAGCTTTACCCTTCCTGTGGAACATTATTAAACATGTATCCTTGTCCCCTTACTGTAGTTATATATTTAGGATTAGATGGGTCTTTTTCTATTTTCTTTCGTATATTGCTTATATGTACCATGATAGTACTATTATCACCTAGACTTATGTCTTTCCATACATTTTCGTATATTTCAGACATGGTAAATAGTTTTCCAGGATTTTTGATAAGCAATGTAAGTATTTTATACTCCTTTGCTGATAAATTTATATAGGTATTATCCACCCATACTTTATGGTTTTTCAGATTTATAAATATATTATCATAAGCTATAAAATCAGTAGTAGGGTGTTTTTTATTATAGTTATATCTTCTTAGATGGGCGTTTACCCTTGCAACTAATTCATTGGGATTGAAGGGCTTAGTGATATAGTCATCTCCACCTGTATTTAATCCCATTATTTTTTCGCAATCTTCATCTTTACATGTAAGGAATATTATGGGATTGAGTGAATATCTTCTTATGGATTTGCATACTTCTATTCCATCTGTATCAGGGAGGAGTCTATCCAGTATAATGAGGTGAGGATCTATATCTATGACTAATTGGATAGCTTTTTTACCGTGATCAGCAGTAATTACTTTATAACCTTCTTTTTTTAGATACATTGATATAATTTGGATTATATCCCAGTCATCATCGACTACTAAAATAATATGATCATATTTTGACATAATATCACCTTCAAAGTGGTTTTAGTATTTATTTTCTACGAAAAAGGATAAAATCCTTTTTTCTTCACAGATTATTCATAAATGGAAGTTATAATAAAATAGAGAAATATTTTAATGGGAGTGATTTCAAGATGTTCGATATTATGCATAGTGGGTTTAACTTTAAATATGTTTGGCCATGGATGATAGGCATGGGCATATTAAAGATTATAGTTGTTGGATTAGTAATTTATCTAGTAGTAAAATTAATAGTAAACTCTATAAATAATGATAAAAATTATTCTAACAATAGTTATCACCATAATGGAACAAATAGGGCATTAGAAATATTAAAGGAGAGATATGCCAATGGAGAAATTGGCGATGAAGAATATGAACAGAAGAAAAAGAAATTAATGGAGTAATAGCAAGGGGGGATTAATTTGAATGAAAAACAAAGGGTGCTGGTAGTAGATGATGAAGAAGAGATAGTAAAGGTAATAAAGGCATATCTTGAGAAGGATGGATATGATGTATTGGTAGCATATGATGGATATGAAGCAATAGATAAATTTGAGAAAAATCAAGTGAATTTTGTAGTTTTAGATTTGATGATCCCTGGATTATCAGGAGAAGATGTATGTAAAAAGATAAGGATTAAATCATCTGTACCAGTACTTATGCTTACTGCCAAAGTAGAAGAAGGAGATAGAATCTACGGGCTGGACTTAGGGGCAGATGATTATTTGACTAAACCCTTTAGCCCAAAGGAACTATTGGCTAGGATTAGGGCCATACTTCGCAGAACTAATAGAGATAGTACAATAAAAGCTCAAATAATAGAAATTAATAATGGAGATTTGATTATAGATACTAATAAAAGGGATGTCATAAAAAAAGAAAAATTATTAGATATAACTCCCACAGAGTTTGATATATTACAGCTTATGGCACAGAATATAGGAAAGGTATTTTCAAGAGAGGAATTGGTGATTAAGGTATTGGGATATGATTATGAGGGATACGATAGGACAATAGATGCCCATATAAAAAATTTAAGGAAAAAAATTGAAGATAAAGATAATAAATACATCATAACTGTATATGGAATCGGATACAAATTCATGGGGGAATAGCTATGTTCCAAAGATTAAAAGCAAGGACTACTATTATGTTTTTGGCCACAACTTTGGTGGCGATTTTCTTGGTAAGCATTATTGCAAATATAACTATATTCCAAAAATTTAATATGTATATGGAAGAGGAACAGGAAGACAAGATTAAATCTATAATAGAACTTGTTGAATATGCATATTCTCTAGATAAACAATGGAATAGAAGGGTGTTGGAGAATATAGATGTATCTCCCGTTATAAATGGATTTGATATAGTTATTCGTGATATAAGAGGGGATGTTATATATAATCAAGATATGACAAATTCCATGATGGAAATGCATAGGAGAATGATGGGCGGAATGGGACATGGAATGATGGATGATACAAATACAACAGATGATTATAGAACAGAAATTCATAAGGTGTTTTTTAATGATAAGAAGATAGGTACAATAGAGATAGGGTATGAAGGGCCTTTTATGATATCCGAGAGGGAAGTAGATTTTACGAAGGGAATAAATATGTCTATATTATATGGAGCACTTTTTTCCATAGCGGTTGCAGTTATTATGGGTATATATTTTTCAGATATATTATCTAAACCAATAATTAATATTACTAAGGCATCTAATAAAATAAGAAATGGAAATTTGAATATAAAACTGAAGGAAGAGAATAAAATAATTGAATTTAAGGAATTGACCTATTCCATAAACCATTTAGCAAAATCCTTAGAAGAACAAAATATGTTTAGAAAACAACTCACCTCTGATATATCCCATGAACTTAGGACTCCACTATCTATTTTACAGAGTCATACTGAAGCCTTAGCAGATGGTATATGGGAGCCTAATATTGAAAGAATGGAAGTAATAAGAAATGAAGTATATAGGCTAAATAAGCTAGTGGAGCAGTTAAAGTATGTAGCAGATATAGAAAATCATAAATTTGAGATCACTAAGGAATCAGTAAATCTATCTAAGCTATTGATGGATATAGTTGAAAACTTCAGATATCAGTTTGTTAGAAGTAATGTTGAATTAAAAACTGATATAGATGAAGAAATATATATTATGGGCGATAGGGATAAATTGAGTCAAGTATTTATAAATATTATTTCTAATGGTTTGAAATTTTCCAAGGAAGGAGGGTTTGTATATATAGAATTAAAAGATAAAAAAAATTATATTCTGGTTACAATAGAAGATAATGGTATAGGTATACCAGAAGAAGACATTGATTATATATTTGAACGATTCTATAGGAGTGAAAAGTCTAGAAATAGGAAAACAGGAGGATCTGGAGTAGGGCTTACAATAGTTAAGACTATAGTTGAGGCCCATGGAGGCACTATAGATGTAGAGAGTAAAGAAGGACAAGGAAGTAAATTTATGATAAAATATTATGATAGATAAATATCATAATACTTTAGAAGGTGGTATATATATATGAAGAAATTTTTTGAAAAGGTATTTGGTACCTATAGTCAAAGGGAAATAAAAAGAATGGAACCAACCATAGATAAAATAGAGAGCTTAGATGAAGAAATGCAAGCATTAACAGATGAACAATTGAAGGAAAAAACTCAATATTTTAAGGAAAGATTAAAGGGTGGAGATACCCTCGATGATATATTGCCAGAGGCATTTGCAGTTGTTAGAGAGGCAGCATATAGGGTATTGGGTATGAAACACTATAGGGTACAGCTTATAGGTGGTATGGTATTGCACCAAGGAAGTATAGCTGAGATGAAAACAGGTGAAGGTAAGACATTGGTTGCAACATTACCGGTATATTTAAATGCCCTAGAAGGCAAAGGAGTACATGTCATAACAGTAAATGACTATCTAGCTCAAAGAGATAAGGAATGGATGGGTAAATTATACGAATTTTTAGGTCTTACTGTGGGATGTATAAGTCATGATATGGATAGTAGTGAGAGAAAAGATGCATATAATAGGGATATCACATATGGAACAAATAATGAATTTGGATTTGATTATCTAAGGGATAATATGGTCATATATAAAAAAGAAATGGTTCAAAGGGAGTTAAATTATGCCATTATAGATGAGGTAGATAGTATACTTATAGATGAAGCCAGAACTCCCCTTATTATATCAGGAGCAGGGGATAAATCTACCAGTCTCTATATGGCTGCAAATTCCTTTGTACAAACTCTAAAGGGAAGAAAAATTGATCCTAATGAAAAAAATGATAGATTTAGTAGAGAGATAAAAGAAGAGACTGTAGATTTTACCATAGATGAAAAGTCTAAGATAGTAAACTTAACAGAAAAGGGTATAAAAAAAGCAGAGAACTTTTTTAGTGTAGAAAATCTGGCTGACACTAAAAATATGGAGTTATCTCATCATATTAATCAGGCATTAAAGGCACATAATCTTATGTTTAGGGATAAGGATTATGTGGTTAAAGATGGAGAGGTAGTTATAGTAGATGACTTTACTGGAAGACTTATGTTTGGTAGGAGATATAGTGATGGACTACATCAAGCAATAGAAGCCAAAGAGGGGCTAGATGTAAAAAGAGAATCAAAGACATTGGCAACTATAACATTTCAAAATTACTTTAGGATGTATGAAAAGCTTTCAGGTATGACAGGTACAGCTAAAACTGAGGAAGAAGAATTTAAACATATATACGGAATGGATGTAATAGAGATACCTACTAATAAACCTGTTATAAGGGCAGATTATCCAGATACGGTATATAAAAGTGAAGAGGCTAAATTTGATGCAGTGATTGAGGAAATTAAAGAGAAACATAGCAAAGGTCAACCAGTACTTGTTGGTACCATATCTATAGAAAATTCAGAAACACTTAGTAAAATGCTTAAAAAGGCTAGGATACCCCATGAGGTATTAAATGCAAAGCATCATGAAAGGGAAGCAGATATAGTTGCACAGGCAGGACGTTTTGGAGCTGTTACTATAGCTACAAATATGGCAGGTAGAGGTACAGATATTGTGTTGGGAGGAAATCCTGAATTTATGGCTAAGTCTGAAATGAAGAAAAGAGGCTATAGTGAGCATATGATAGCATTGGCAGATAGTCATACAAGCACAGAGGATAAAGAAATAATAGATGCCAAAGATACATTAAATAAATTGGTACAGAAGTATAAAGATGATACTAAAGATGAAGAACAGAAAGTAATAGAAGCTGGTGGACTTCATATTATAGGTACTGAAAGGCATGAGTCTAGAAGGATAGATAATCAGTTAAGAGGACGTGCAGGTAGACAGGGAGATCCTGGTTCCTCTAGGTTTTTCATATCCCTTGAAGATGACTTAATGAGACTTTTCGGTAGTGAAAAAATAATGGGAATGGTAAATAGTTTGGGTATGCCAGATGACGAACCTTTGGAGCATAAATTATTGTCAAAATCTATAGAGGGTGCCCAAAGAAGAGTGGAAGGCAGAAACTTTGGCATAAGGAAACATGTTCTTCAATATGACGATGTAATGAATAAACAAAGAGAAGTAATATATGAACAGAGAAAGATGGTACTAGAAGGAGAAGATTTAAAGGCATATATTGCTTCTATGGTTGAAGATATAGTGGTCGATGCAGTTAATGTATATACAGCTGAAGCCAAATATCCTGAAGACTGGGATTTAACTGGTCTTGAAGAATATTTAGGTAATATATTCTTGCCTAAAAACAGCCTACAATTTGAAGATATAGAAGATTTGACTACTGATGATTTGAAGAACAGAATAATGGATATAGCTAAAAAACTCTATGAAGAGAAGGAAGAAGAAATAGGGCAAGAACAGATAAGGGAAATAGAAAGGGTAATTCTCCTTAGAGTTGTAGATAGTAAGTGGATGGATCATATAGATGCTATGGATCAATTGAGACAAGGTATAGGTCTTAGAGCATTAGGAAATGAAGACCCTGTTAGGGCATATCAGATGGAAGGGTTTGATATGTTTGAGGCTATGGTGCATAATATAAAAATAGACACAGTAAAGTATCTATATAATTTAAGAGCAGAAGAAAAGGTTGAAAGAAAGAAGGTAGCTAAAGTAACAGGTGCTAGTCATGGGGGAGAATCTCCTAAACAAAAGACAGTGGTAAAGGGCAGAAAAATAGGTAGAAATGAACCCTGTCCCTGTGGTAGTGGTAAAAAGTATAAGAAATGTTGTGGAAGATAAAGATTTAGTTAGTAGTTATTAGTTCGTAGTTTGAAGTAAAACTAATGTATAGGAGTTGATAGTGTGATAATTGAGCTTGATGAATTCAAATCCAATATTGAATCATTAAAAGAAACTATAAAAGAAATAGGTGTTTCACTTTGACCCAGCTAGTATTGAGTCTAAGATAAAAGATTTGGAAAAAGAAATGACGGATCCTGAATTCTGGAATGATAATGAAAGGGCACAGAAGGTAAGTCAGGATGCTAATGATTTGAAGGAAAAATTAAATCAATATAAGGGTATAGTAAGGGATAGTGATGAAATATTATTATTAATAGATATGGTACAAGAAGAAAATGACCCTTCTATGGTTTCAGATATAAAAAATAGCGTAAAAGACTTGGAAAAGAGAGTAGAGGATTTAAGGCTGAGCACCCTTTTGAAAGGGGAATATGATAAGAACAATGCTATACTTTCTATTCACTCAGGGGCAGGAGGATTAGAGGCACAGGATTGGGCGGAGATGCTTCTAAGGATGTATACAAGGTGGAGTGAAAGAAAGGGATATAAACTAGAAACTTTAGATATACTCCCCGATACAGAGGCAGGAATAAAAAGTGTGACTCTTTTGATTAAGGGAGTTAATGCCTATGGATATTTAAAATGTGAAAAAGGGGTCCATAGATTAGTGAGGATATCACCCTTTGATTCATCAGGTAGAAGACATACATCCTTTGCTTCAGTAGATGTAATGCCTGAAATCGATGATAATATAGATATTGATATAAACCCCAATGATTTAAAGGTAGATACCTACAGGGCCAGTGGAGCAGGGGGCCAGCATGTAAATAAAACTGATTCAGCGGTAAGGATAACTCATATTCCCACTGGCATAGTGGTACAGTGTCAAAATGAGAGGTCACAACATAGCAATAGGGCAACGGCAATGAAGATGCTCACATCAAAACTTATAGAATTAAAAGAGCAGGAGCAAAAAGAAAAAATTGAAGATTTACAAGGAAATTATAATCAAATTGCATGGGGGTCACAGATAAGATCCTATGTATTTCATCCATATAATTTAGTAAAAGACCATAGAACTAATGCAGAAAAAGGAAATACCACAGCAGTTATGGATGGAGATATAGATATATTTATAAATGAATATTTGAAAAAGAATAGTTAGCAGCTATTAGCTAGTAGTTAGTAGTTTATGGTGGAAGTCCTATGGATTTCAAATCATAACTTTACTAACTATTAGCTAAGGCTAAATAAAGGAGTGGAATAATGGATATTATTTCAATATTAGTAAATGAATTCAAGCTCAAGAAATTTCAAGTTGAAAATACCATAAAACTTATAGATGAAGGAAATACTATTCCCTTTATTGCTCGATATAGAAAGGAAAAGACTGGGGAATTAAGTGATGTGGTTTTAAGGGACTTAAATGACAGACTTACATATTTAAGAAATTTAGAAAGTAGAAAAGAAGAAGTAATAAGGCTTATATCGGATCAGGACAAGCTTACAGATAAACTTCAGAATGAAATAATTGAGGCAAAGACACTACAGAGAGTAGAGGATTTGTACAGGCCTTATAAACAGAAACGTAGAACTAGAGCTACTAAGGCCAAAGAAAAGGGATTAGAGCCATTGGCCAATATTATATTGAGTCAAGATGTATTGACAGGAGATATAGAGACTATTGTATCTCCATATATAGATGAAGAAAAAGAGGTTAATACTGTAGAAGATGCTTTACAGGGAGCAATGGATATAATAGCAGAAACAGTATCTGATAATGCAGATTTTAGAAAAATAATAAGAAGAAAGACATATAATGAAGGTATATTGGTGACAACTGCCACAGATAAGGAAGCTAAATCTGTATATGAGATGTACTATGATTATAGAGAACCAGTAAAGAAAGTTGCAAATCATAGGGTGTTAGCCATAAATAGAGCAGAGAAGGAAAAGGTTGTAAGGGCAAAGATAGAATCACCAGAGCATGAAATAATAGATGATTTAAAAAATAGAATGTTAAAAAATAGGGAAGCTATAACAACACCTTATTTAGAGGCGGCAGTGGAAGATGGATATAAAAGACTTATATCTCCATCTATAGAAAGAGATATAAGGAGTAGCCTTACAGAAGTAGCAGAGGATGAAGGAATAAAAATATTTGCTAAAAACTTAAAGCCCTTATTGATGCAACCACCGATGAATAATATAGTAGTTATGGGGTTTGATCCCGCATATAGAACTGGATGTAAAATAGCAGTAGTAGACGAAACAGGAAAACTATTGGACTATACTACAGTATACCCAACAGAACCTCAAAACAAGGTAGAGGAAGCAAAAAAAGAATTAAAAGACCTTATTTTAAAATATGGTGTGGACATTATAGCCATAGGCAATGGTACAGCATCACGGGAGTCTGAGAGTATAGTAGCAGATATGATAAAGGAAATCGACAAAAAGGTATATTATGTTATAGTTAGTGAAGCGGGAGCATCTGTATATTCGGCATCTAAGATAGCCAATGAAGAGTATCCTGATATAAATGTATCTATTAGAGGTGCCATATCCATAGCAAAAAGATTGCAAGATCCATTGGCTGAATTGGTAAAAATAGATCCTAAGCATGTGGGTGTAGGACAGTATCAGCATGATTTAAATCAAGGTAAATTAGATGAGGCATTGAAGGCGGTAGTAGAAGATTGTGTAAATACTGTGGGGGTAGACCTAAATACAGCATCTCCATCATTGTTACAATACGTTTCAGGTATATCTAAATCTGTAGCAAATAATATAGTTAGACATAGAGAAGAGATAGGACGATTTACCAACAGGAATCAGCTATTGGATGTGAAGCGACTAGGCAACCAGACATTTGTACAATGTGCAGGATTTTTGAGGATTTCTGGAGGAGACAATGTCTTAGATAATACATCAGTACATCCTGAATCTTATGATGTAGCTGATAAACTCATAGATAGACTTAATATAGATATAAATGATAAAAACAGTACAGCTGTAGTAGATTTATTAGTAAAAAACAAGGGGTTAGATGTACTAGCTGAAGAACTAGATGTTGGGATACCAACTTTGAATGATATTATAACAGAGCTTAAAAAGCCAGGCAGAGATCCCAGGGAAGAAATGCCAAAACCTATATTTAGAACTGATGTATTGAAGATAGAAGATTTAAAGGAAAATATGGTATTAACGGGAACTGTAAGAAATGTAGTAGACTTTGGAGCATTTGTAGATATTGGTGTAAAACAAGATGGATTGGTACATATATCCCAAATTAGTGATAGATTTATAAAACATCCTATGGAGGTCTTATCAGTGGGAGATGTTGTGAATGCAAAAATTATAGGGATAGATAAGGATAGGGGAAAGATATCTTTGAGTATAAGAGAAGTATAAAAAATGCCTGTGTAGGTGTGATCACACCTACACAGGCATTTTTTCATATTTTGATAAACTTATAGTATCTTTTTAGATACTATGATACAAAAATGATACTATAATACAAATATTATATAATATCACATAAAAGTGCGTACTTGTACAATAGAAATATATTGGTTAAAATTGTGTCAGATAATGAAAGTATACAATAAAAATTTAATTATAAAATTTAGGAGGAGAGGCAATGAACTTTGAATTAAGTAAAGAGCAAAAGTTAGTTGTTCAATCAGTTAGGGATTTTGCACAGAATGAAGTGAAACCTATAGCAGCAGAAGCTGACCAGACAGGGATTTTTCCTATGGAACAATATAAAAAAATGGGGAAAATGGGATTGATAGGTCTGCCTTATTCCACAGATTATGAAGGGGCAGGAGGAGATTATTTGTCATATATCCTTGCTGTAGAAGAGATTTCAAAGGTAGATGGCTCATTGGGCATATCATATTCAGTACAGACATCTCTTTGTATGGGAGCATTGAATGCCTTTGGTACTGAAGAACAAAAGAAAAAATATCTTCCAGATTTATGCTCTGGTAGAAAAATAGGTTCATTTGGCTTGACAGAACCAAATGCAGGAACTGATGCTTCAGGACAACAGACAATTGCAGTGAAAGATGGAGAGCATTATATATTAAACGGACAAAAATGTTTTATAACAAATAGCCCTATTGCAGATACTTTTGTAATATTTGCCATGACAGATAGAAGTAAAGGTACTAAGGGAATTTCAGCATTTATAGTGGAAAAAGAATATGATGGGATATCAATTGGAAAAATTGAAGATAAGATGGGAATCAGATCATCTCAAGTTGGTGAAGTTGTTTTAGAAGATTGTAGAGTACCAGCAGAAAACTTACTTGGTAAAGAGGGCAGAGGATTTGGTATCGCAATGAAGACCCTTGATGGGGGAAGAATAGGTGTAGCTGCTCAAGCATTGGGTATTGCTGAAGGGGCATTAGAAGAGACTATAGAATACATGAAAGAAAGAAAGCAATTTGGGAAACCACTTCATAAATTCCAATATCTATCATTTAGAATGGCGGATTTAAAGGCAAGGATAGAGCAAGCTAGATATCTAGTATATAAAGCTGCAATGGATAAAAATGATGGAAAATCATATTCAGTATCAGCAGCATTGGCTAAAATGACAGCATCAGATTGTGCTATGTATGTAACAACAAATTGTGTTCAAATGTTAGGTGGATATGGATTTATTAAAGATTATCCATTGGAAAGAATGATGAGAGATGCTAAGATAACTCAAATATATGAGGGAACTAATGAAGTTCAAAGAATGGTTATTTCAGGGGCAATGTTCAGATAGTATAAAAAACATTTAAGGAGGTAGGAGATATGAATATAGTTGTTTGTGTAAAACAAGTTCCAGATACAAATGAAGTTAAAATAGATCCAAAAAAAGGAACCCTTATAAGAGAAGGAGTTCCATCAATTATGAATCCCGATGATAAAAATGCTTTAGAAGAAGCATTGAGATTAAAGGATGAAAATGGAGCAAGGGTTACTGTAATTACTATGGGACCTCCACAGGCAGAAGCTGTATTAAGGGAAGCTATTGCCATGGGTGCAGATGATACAGTGTTAATTACAGATAGAGCATTTGCAGGAGCAGATACATTGGCTACTTCAAATGCATTGGCAGGAGCATTAAGAAAATTAGATTACGATATAATTTTTGCAGGTAGACAAGCTATAGATGGTGATACTGCACAGGTTGGACCTGGAATAGCGGAACATTTAGGCATTGCTCAAGTAACCTATGTTGAAGAAGTAAAAGTTGAAGGAGATTTTCTAAAAGTAAGAAGGGCATTGGAAGATGGTTATGAGATGTTAGAAGTGAAAACACCATGCTTACTCACAGCTATAGATACATTAAATGAACCAAGGTATATGAATATGGGAGAGATATTTAATACATTTGAAAAAGAAGTAAAGGTATGGAATGCAGATGATATAGATGTGGACAAGTCAGTTTTAGGATTGAAGGGATCGCCAACTAAAGTAAAAAGATCATGGCCTAAAGAGACAAAGGGAAAAGGAGAAATAGTTGAATTGCCAACAAAAGAGGCAGCGGCATTGGCTCTTTCAAAACTAAAGGAAAAACACTATATTTAATAGAATAGGAGGGAAACGGAATGAATATATCAGAGTATAAAGGTGTTTGGGTATTTGCGGAACAAAGGGATGGAGAATTACAAAAGGTAGCATTGGAATTATTAGGAAATGGAAGGAATATAGCTGACAAATTAGGAGTGGAATTGACAGCGGTTTTATTGGGAGATAAAGTTGATGATCTTGCAAAGGAATTATTAGCATATGGAGCAGATAATGTGATATATGTAGAAGACGAGAAATTAGCTCACTATACTACAGATGGTTACACGAAGGCTATATGTGAATTAGTTAATGAAAGAAAGCCAGAGGCCATGTTTATAGGCGCAACATTTGTTGGAAGGGATTTAGGACCAAGATTGGCAGCAAGACTTTCAACAGGATTAACAGCAGATTGTACAGCATTAGATGTGGAGGAAGAGACAGGTCACTTAATGATGACAAGACCAGCATTTGGTGGGAACTTAATGGCTACTATCATGTGTACAGAACATAGACCTCAAATGTCCACTGTAAGACCTGGAGTTTTCACCAAGTTACAGAGAGATGAATCTAGGATAGATGATAATAAAATAGAAAAAGTATCTTCTAAGTTGACAGAAGATGATTTAAAGGTAAAAATACTGGAAGTTATAAAGGAATCTAAAGACTTAGTAGACATAAGTGAAGCTCAAATAATAGTAGCTGGTGGTAGAGGCGTAGGTAGTAAAGAAAACTTTAAAATATTAGAAGATCTTGCAGATGCAATGGGTGGAACAGTAGCAGGTTCAAGGGCAGCTATAGATAATGGTTGGATAGATCATGAATTACAAGTAGGACAAACAGGAAAGACTGTGAGACCAGTGGTATATATTGCATGTGGTATTTCAGGAGCAATTCAACATTTAGCTGGTATGCAGGATAGTGACTATATAATAGCTATTAATAAAGATTCAGGGGCATCTATCATGTCTGTTGCAGATGTTGGATTAGTTGGAGACTTAAATAAAATAGTTCCAGAAATGACAGCTCAATTTAAAGATAATTATGTAGAGTAATAATATAGATCCCATTTATTATATTTTAAAATATATACAATATGCGAAAAATAGAGACGGCATGCCGTCTCTATTTTTATTTCTATGATTAGACGATTAAAATATGTGCCAATAAATTTGTTTAGCTATATTTTAGGTTGAAATGGAGGAATTTTATAGAAAAAATAGAATAATAAACTATGGAGAATTTGTAGTGCTTACGTTTCTTAAGGGGTGAGACATAATGGATAATAATTGCATTTGTAATGATTTAGTACAAAATACATCCACATATAAAAAGGGTATATATTGTGGTATAATAAGTACCGACTCTAACAGTAAAAATTTATATTTCCTTAAAGAGTTTTGTAAAAATGTTTTTGATAATAATGGATGCATGATATTTGAGTATACAAAAATTGAATCCTTAGAGACTTTAGAAAAGTTTCTTAAATCTATTGGTTATCAGATTGATATATTAATAGAACAAAAGCATATAATACCTATATTTGTAGAAGATAATTTTATAAATAATGACAATATAGTAGTTAAAGATATAATTAATATATACAGAAATATCATTAAGGATTTAAAATCTAAAGGAAAAGAAAATATAGTATTGTTTTGTGTAAGAGAAGGCATATATAGAAAGTATTTATATAATAGTGAAATATATGAATTACATAGAAGTTTGTTAGATTTAACTATAGATGAAGGAATAATGGCTTTCATAAAATATAATGTACATGGATTTATAAAAGAGATATTTTTAGACTTGTTTTATCTTCACAATGTATTTATATTGGGGGATGATTATAAAATATATACCTATGGAGAAGAAGACTTTGAGAAGATAGAGATATTATTGAAATATATAGTAAAAATACATAATACTAATGAAGAAATGATAAAAGAAAGGGAGAAGAATCTAAAAGTTGAGAAATTAAAGATGTTGGGAGAACTAGCAGGGGGTATAACCCATGACTTTAATAATATATTGACATCTATATTGGGATTTTCTCAATTAGGGCTAAAGAAAACAACAGATATTAAAGCTAGAAGATATCTAGACTTAATATATAAGTCATCATTGGATGGAAAAGATATGGTAAAAAAAATACAGACATTGACTATAAAAAAGGGAGAGAGAATAAAAAAGAAGGCTAATTTAAATAAATTGGTTAAAACCGCTATAGATATTTGCAAACCACGATGGAAGAATGACTTTGAAAGAAGACATATAGATTTTAAAGTAATTACAGATTTAAAGTCTAAAAATGCTATTATTTGTGTAGAACATGAAATAAGGGAAGTCATATTAAATATAGTATTGAATGCTATTGATGCTATGGAAAAAGGGGGCAAATTATTTATAAATACTTATGATAGCGGCTGTAAAACGTATTTAGAGATAAAGGATACTGGTATAGGAATGAGAAAGGAACTTATAGATAAGATATTTGAGCCTTTTTACAGTACTAAAGAATGTAAAGGTTCTGGTTTAGGGCTTAGCATAGTTAAGAAAATAATAGATGAGCACAATGGAGATATAGCGGTTAAAAGCACTCCAGGTTATGGAACTGAGTTCATCATATCCTTTGATTCTTTTAGTGACGATATAGTATGTGAAAGTGAACCAATACAAAAATATGGTGAGAAAAGCTTTCGAATATCTAAAGTTTTAGTATTAGATGATAAAAAGTATGTAGCTAAATCCATATCAGAATTATTGGAATCACTGGGAGTAGAAACAGATATAGAAATTGACAGTAGTAATATTAACAGTATAATAAAAGAGAAGGATTATGATGCTATATTTTGTGATTTGGCTATGCCTAATTTCAATGGAATTGAAGTGTCTAAGATTGTAAAAAAACATAATCCCAATACTAAGGTTGTTCTAATGACAGGGTGGACAGGAGAAATAGAAGATAGTGAAATAAAAGAAATAGATTATATTCTAGGAAAGCCTTGTACTTTAGAGGATATTAGTTATGCTTTAGAGAAAGTGACTATGGAGGGTTTAGTTGCTAGTTTATAGATAATATTTCATGAAAATTTCTATGAGCAAATAAAAGGAGATGATTTTGTGATAGTAATTAAGGGTGGAAATATACTAACAATGGCTGGAGATATTATTGAAAATGGTAGTATATTAATTGAAAATGGAAAGATTAAAGAAGTGGGAAAGAATATAGTAGCACCGTTGGATGCAGAGATAATTGATGCAGATGGAAAATTAGTATTCCCAGGATTTATTGATGCCCATTGTCATATAGGGTTATTTGAAGACGGCATAGGATTTGAAGGAGAAGATGGTAATGAAAGGGTAGAACCAGTAACTCCCCATTTACGGGCAATAGATGGCATAAACCCTATGGATGTAACATTTAAAGAGGCATATGAAGGAGGAGTAACTTGTGTAGCTACAGGTCCTGGCAGTGCAAATGTTATAGGAGGAGAATTTGCTGTAATAAAGACATATGGAAATAGAGTAGACGACATGTTGGTTAAAGCCCCTGTGGCTATGAAAATTGCCTTTGGAGAAAATCCTAAGAGGGTATATAATGAACAAAAAAAATCTCCAGTTACTAGAATGGCAACCGCTGGGATATTAAGAGAAACTTTATTTAAAGCTAAACTTTATATGGAAAAACAGCAGATGGCAGAGGGAGATATAAGTAAGATGCCAGAATATGATATAAAAATGGAATCTATGGCAAAGGTATTGAGGAAGGAAATACCTCTAAAGGCCCATGCCCATAGAGCAGATGACATACTTACAGCCATAAGGATAGCTAAAGAATTTGATGTGGACATAACATTGGACCATTGTACTGAAGGACATTTAATAGTAGATCATTTGATAAAGGAACAAAAGCCTGCTATAATTGGTCCTAGTCTAACCGATAGAAGCAAATATGAGTTGAGAAATTTAACATTTGAAACTCCAGGAATATTACAGAAAGCAGGAATGAAGATAGCTATTATGACTGATTCACCCGTTATTCCCCAATATTATTTGCCGTTATGTGCAGGATTAGCTGTGAAATCAGGCATGGACGAAATGGAAGCTTTAAAGGCAATAACAATAAATCCAGCAGAAATTTTAGGCATTGATGATAGAGTAGGAAGTATTGAAGTTGGAAAAGATGCTGATATAGTAATAACTGAAGGACATCCGCTAAAAGATGTAAACTTTAAAGTTGTAAAGACTATAATAAACGGTAATGTTGTATTAAATAATAATTGATAAAAGGATAACAAAAATATTTAAAAATTATTGACATATGTCATATTATATGCAATAATAAAGGTGTAAAATAATAAAATATGAAGCCTAATCTTCAGGGCAGGGTTGAATTCCCGACCGGCGGTTAAAGCCCGCGAACTCTTAAAGGAGTTGACTTGGTGTAAGTCCAAGGCCGACAGTATAGTCTGGATGGAAGAAGGTTAGTATAGTGCTGGTTTCTAATGCCAGTTTATATACGATATGAGCCCTTGAAGAAGTTTCTTCAAGGGTTTTTTGATATATACTAACTCTGAAGGTTTCAGGCACGAATGGAGGTATATATTATGTTAACATTAAGAGAAAAATTGACCACAAGAATGCTCACAAAAACAGCAGTTTTATCAGTAATAGCTTTTTTAGTTATGTATATAGAAGTACCCCTTTGGTTTGCACCACCGTTTTTAAAAATAGATTTAAGTGATATACCAGCACTTATAGGTGCATTTGCATTGGGCCCAATGGCTGGAGTTGTAATAGAGATGTTAAAGAATATATTGCATATGGCTATAAAGGGAACAGTAACTATGGGGGTTGGAGAACTGGCAAACTTTGTAGTAGGCAGTGCCTTTGTATATACAGCTGCTTTGGTATATTATAGAAAGAAAAGTTTTAAAACAGCAATTATTGGAATGATTTTAGGGACTTTAGTAATGACAGGAATTGCAGCAATAGCAAACTATTATGTACTTATTCCTTTTTATGCTAAGCTATTTGGAGCTCCTATAGAGGCGTATGTAGAAATGGGAGCAGCTGTTAATAAATTTGTAGCAGATTTTAAGACATTTATACTATTTGTAATAATACCTTTTAACCTATTTAAAGGTGTTATGATGTCTGTAATAACAATACCACTATATAAGAAGATATCACATATACTTCATAGATAAATGCCATAAAGGGTGCATTATAGACTGTTGAGAGACATAAAATTATGATAAAGATATAAAAAAGTTAGTAGCTGATGGTAGAAATCCTGTGGATTTCATCATTAAACTACTAACTTTTTTTACAAAATTAGTGACTGTTTTTATGCCTTTGTTATTATTCTGAAATGCCCTAAGGGGCGTTTTTTATATGAAAAGATATCATTAATTGTAAATTTTAGTACAAAATAATATAATAGTTAAGTAGTAATCCGTATTGTAGAAAGGAAGAATAATATGATTAATATAATTAGTGATAGTGTAGATAAAACAGAGAATTTGGGATATGAATTGGGTAAGTCTTTGAGTAGAGGAGATGTGGTATGTCTTATGGGAGATCTAGGCGCAGGTAAAACTACTATTACTCAGAGTATTTGTAGAGGATTAGAAGTAGATGATTATGTAACCAGTCCCACATTTACTATAGTTAATGAATATATAGGTAGATGGGATGTATATCATTTTGATGTATATAGGATAGAAGATGAAGAAGAGATGTATGATATAGGGTATGATGAGTATATATATGGAGATGGAGTTAGTATAATAGAATGGGCAGATAAGATTAGAGATATACTACCTAAAGAGAGGATAGAGATAAATATAGAGAGAATATCGGATAATAAAAGAAAAATAATTATAAATCCTATAGGTGAAAAATATGAAAAGATGATTGAGAATATTTTAAATAATAATTAAAAGGATGAGGAGGAACACAAATGAAGATTTTTGCCATAGATACATCTAGTATAGTAGCTACATGTGCTGTAATGGATGATGAAAAATTGATAGGGGAGTATACAATTAATCATAAAAGAACACATTCTCAAAAGTTAATGCCTATGATAAAGGAGCTTATGGAGAGTTGTGAGCTTAAGATTGATGATATAGATGTATTTGCTGCATCGGTAGGTCCTGGATCATTTACAGGACTTAGAATAGGCATAGCTACAATAAAGGCATTGGCCCATACTGTCGATAAGCCTGTGGTTGGAGTTCCAACTATCGATGCATTGGCATATAATATTCCCTATTTTGATGGACTTATTGTACCTATAATGGATGCTAGAAGAAATAGGGTATATACAGGCATTTATCATTGGGAAAGGAACAAATTTATAATAGATAAAAATCAAGATGTATTAGAAATAGATGAGTTGATAGATATACTCAAAAAGAGAAAAGAATTTATAATACTAAGTGGAGATGCAGTACATATTTATAGAGATAAAATAATTGAAGTATTAGGTCAAAAAGTAATTTTTGCACCTAAACATTTAAATATGCCAAGGTCTTCTTCAGTGGCAGAATTGGCTATGGAAAAATATAGACAAGGAGAGTATCAAAGTTTTTATGATCTTGTGCCAGAATATCTGAGAAAATCTCAAGCGGAAAGAGAATATGATAAAAAGAATTCTTTAGGTGAGTGTAATGGATAATGTAGTAGTAAGAAATATGACTTTAGCAGATATTGATCAGGTATTAGAAATAGAAAAAGAGTGTTTTTCTATTCCGTGGTCTAAGGAATCCTTTATAACTGAGGTTGAAAAAAATATATTGGCTGAATATATTGTAGTAGAAATAGCAAATAAAGTAGTAGGATATGGTGGGATATGGTTGATAATGGACGAAGGTCATATAACTAATATAGGAGTGTCTAAGTCTCATAGGGGATATAGAGTAGGTAGTATAATCCTTGAGAAGATAATAGATATATGCAAAGAAAAGGGCATACCTAGAATTACATTGGAAGTAAGGGAACATAATTATGTGGCACAAGGATTATATGAAAAATATGATTTTAAGGTTTTTGGTATAAGGCCTAATTATTACTCTGATAATAATGAAAATGCACTTATAATGTGGAAAAACATAGAGAAATAAATGACATTAATGCCCAAATTTGAAACAATCCTGGGATTATGATATAATATATATATGGAAAAAAATTGAAAACAAGGAGTGTGATGCATGGAAACAACATTAGAAGAAGTAGCGTCGTTACCAAAAAAAATATTAGGGAATTTAGATGGTGTAGGAAATTTAAATGTATATGCTGTTCAAGACTTCAATCTCAAACTGTTAAATAGGATTGTAAATTTTGGATTAGATATCTTTGGAGAAGCTGGCATGGATGAATGGGGACTGGTGCCACAAATAAGCCACGGCAATGTATTTATAATTAAAGAGGAGAATGAAAAATATATTGGTGGATTGGCCATATTCATGAGAGATTGGGAAGAAAAAGACAAATGCTATCTGTATGATTTAGCTATAAGAGAAGAATTTCAGGGAAATAGCTTAGGATATCATTTTTTGAAGATAATATGCGAAGAACTGAAAGAACATGGATTTGAATATATAACACTGACTGTAGATGTGGACAATGATCCAGCCATAAGGCTTTACAGAGACAAATTAGGTTTTGAGATAGTTGCTGAAAAGGAAGATTATTATGGTAAAGACGAACACAGGTATATAATGGAACTTGACATAAATAAAGTTTTAAATTCATAGCATAAAGAGTAGTGGGATATCCCACTACTCTTTATGTTTTGGTGTATATATAAAATATAATTGAATTATCAGAAATTTATGATATAATAAGTACATGATATGTTCATATGTTTAAACATAATAAAATGTACTTTGGAGGAATACTTATGAAAGGAAAAATTCCCAACTCATATGTACTACTATTTTTTATAATTATAATTCTAGGATTAGCATCTTATGTAATTCCTGCTGGTAATTTTGCTAGACAAATAGATGTAGATACAGGAATAAGTTATGTGATACCAGATAGTTATAGACTTGTGGAAAGAACCCCCGTATCTATTTTTGATTTGTTTAAGGCAATTCCTGATGGTATGATACAGGCAGGGGATATTATTATATTTGTATTGATAACAGGAGGTAGCTTTGGGATAATACAAGCTACAGGTACTATAAATGCAATTATTAGCAATGTAGTTAAAAAATATGTAGGTAAAGAGAAAAAAGTAATTCCCATAGTTATGATTATATTTTCTATAGCTGGAGCAGTTTTTGGTACAGCAGAAGAGGCATTACCATTATATCCAATGTTGGTAGCCTTATCGTTGGCATTAGGATTTGATAGAATGACAGGGGTGGCTATGGGCTTATTAGGGGCTGGGGCTGGATTTGTTGCAGGATTTTTGAATCCATTCACGACTGGAATAGCTCAAGGGGTGTCGGAGTTACCACTGTTTTCAGGCATGTTTTTAAGGGGAATAGCTTATGTGATATTCTTATCAACAGCAATAATCTTTGTATATAATCATGCTAATAGTCTAAGGAATAATGAGTGTTTAGACAATCCCAATGAAATAGGTTATAGTAGTGATTTTAATTTTAACAAGATACCTTCTATTTCAAGAAAGCATATAAAAGTAATATGTGTATTAATTTTATCTTTTGTTTTTTTATCTATTGGTATAATAAAGATGAAATTTCACATATTAGAAATATCTACTACTTTTTTAATAATGGGTTTATTATGTGGTATAGTTGGAGGAATAAATTCTGGAAGATTAGTAAGTGAATTTATGAAGGGAGCTTCAAATCTTATATATGGTGCGTTAATAATAGGAGTTGCCAAAGGTGTAATGGTAGTAATGGAATATGGTAATATAATGGACACTGTTATATATCAATTGTCTAAAATAGTAATGGGGGTATCTCCAGTAATTAATGCAATATCTATGTTTATTGTACAAAGCATAATAAACTTATTTATATCTTCGGGTAGTGGACAGGCAGCTGTAACTATGCCTATAATGAAGACATTGGCAGATATGTCAGGAATAAGTAGGCAGACAGCGGTCTTAGCTTTTCAATTTGGAGATGGATTTTCTAATATAATAAGTCCTACGTCAGGTTATTTTATGGCTGCATTGGCTATTGCGAGAGTAGATTGGAGGAAATGGGCCAAGTGGTCATGGCCGTTATTTATAATATGGTGTATAGAGGGATGTGTTATTATATCCATAGCTGTTGCAATAAAATATGGACCTTTCTAAATTTATTGGAATATTTAACATATAGATAGTAGGTGTTTTTATGGCAGGAATTAATCAATATAATATAGATATAGAGGTATTAAAGGCGTTAGCTGATGAGACTAGATTGGAGATTTTAGAAATGTTAGGTAGTAAAGAAATGAATGTAAATGAAATTGCATCTAACAGTAGTGTATCTAGACCTACAATTTCTCATCATTTACAAATATTAAAGCGGGCAGGGGTTTTAATATCTAGAAAAGAAGGTAAAGAAGTATATTACTCTGTAAATATGTATACACTGACTTCTTTATCTGAATCTTTACTTGAATTTGTAAGCTTCGGCTCATTTTAAAATCGTTTATTTTTTAATTTGATATAGTTCAAAGAATATGTTTATGTTTTTAAACATATAAACATATTTAGATGATGCATTATTAGTGCATCTTAATTTTAAGGTTTATATGTTTATGATTTTAAACATATAAACCTATTTTGGAGGTGTTAATATGAAGAGTAAATTTCCATGATATTTAATCAATAACGAATCTATATATTTTTACAATAATTATGTTTATATGTTTAATCATATAAACATATAATTTAATTTTACAATGGAGGGATATTAAATGAATTTATTAGATTTTATTAGCAAAGAAGAAATTTTGAGTTTAATAACAGATTTAATCAGAGTTGAAGGACATAAGGATACGGAAAAAAGGGAGTCTGATGTTGCACGTTTTATAAAAAACTATTTTGAAAAAGAGGGCATTAGTACTGAGATTGACATAATAGAAGAAAATAGGCCTAATGTATATGGTTATTTAAAAGGCAAAACTGATGGAATTAATTTGATGTTTAATGGACATATAGATACTATTCCTGGTTTTACTATGGACTATCCTCCATTTCAACCTTTTGTGAAAGATGGGAAGATATATGGAAGAGGTTCTGCTGATATGAAAGGTGGAATTACTGCAATGTTATCCGCTATGACTGCAATAAAAAGAGCTGGAGTAGACTTAGATGAAACAGTTATGTTTGCTGGAGTTATAGGGGAAGAAGAGAGGTCTAAGGGAACAGAACATTTACTTAAAATTAATATAATTCCTAAGAATGTAGTTATAGGTGAGCCTACTGATTTAGAAGTGTCTATAGCACATAAAGGAATGGAATGGATAGAAGTAAAATTTAATGGAAAATCTACCCATGGTAGTAGGCCTCATGAAGGAATAAATGCTGTATATGCTGCATCAGAATTTTGCAAATTGGTTCGAGAAGAATTACAGCCTAAGGTAGAAAAACAAGAGTTTCCATTATTAGGACATGGAACAATAAATGTAGGACTAATAAAGGGAGGAGATGATCCTAATATAGTACCTGACACATGTTTAGTACAAATAGACAGAAGATGGCTTCCTAATCAAACCCTAGATGGTATTCATAATGAAATCAAGGAAGTAGCACAAAAAGCAGTAAATATAATAGGTGGAACTTTTGAAGTTAGGGCTATGAGAGAATTTACCGCGTCTATGATAAATGCACCCCACAGCATAAAAGAAGATGATGAATTAGTTGAGAACTTATTAGATATAACGGAAGATGTTACTGGAAAGCCCAAAAATCCAGTTGCATTTCCAGCATGGAGTGATGCAGGGTTATTGGGAAATCATTCTGATGCAAAGTGTGTAGTATTAGGCCCAGGAAATATTGTTCAAGCTCATGCTAATGATGAATTCTGTGATATAGAACAAATTTGCCAAGCGACTGAAATATACTTTAATTTAATATTAAAAATGTGTAAATAGGGGGAAAATAGATATGAAAAAGATAAAGATACCACATACTTATGCACTTTTATTTTTTATAATTATTTTAGCTACAGTTATGACATATATAGTGCCAGCTGGTGCATTTGATAGAGCAGAAGATCCTGATACAGGTAGAATATTTGTTGTTGCAGATAGTTTTCATGAAGTAGAAAAGAGTCCAGTAACACCATTTGGATTATTTAAAGCAATACCTAAAGGGATGGAGAAGTCAGGATATATTATATTCTTTGTTTTAATGATAGGTGGATCTTTTGGTATATTACAAAAAACAGGGGCTATAGATGCAGGAATTGCAGGAGTAGTCAGAAAAATGGAAGGGAAAGAAAGGTTAGTAATACCTGTAACTATGTTTATATTTTCTCTAGCTGGAGCTATGTTGGGATCGGCAGAAGAGATGTTGCCTTTCTATCCAATAGTAATATCATTAGCTTTAGCATTGGGTTTTGATACTATAACAGGAACAGCGATGGTATTATTGGGAGCAGGAGCAGGATTTGCAGGGGCATTTTTGAATCCATTTACTATAGGTATAGCTCAAGGTATAGCTGGGTTACCTTTATTTTCGGGAATTGGATTTAGATTATTAGCATATGTCATCATATTGGGGATTACGATAACATACGTGATGAGATATGCAGGTAAAATACAGAAGAATCCTGAATCAAGTTTAACATATGAAGAAGATAAGGCCTACCATAAAGAATTTACTATTGATGATATGCCTGAGTTTACTACAAAACACAAAATGGTTTTAGTAGTATTGGTAATAGGACTGACAATATTAGCATTTGGTGTAGTAAAACTAGGGTTTTATGTAACTGAATTAACAGCTATGTTTTTAATTATAGGTGTATTAGCTGGTATATTAGGTGGTTTGAGTATAAATAATATAGCTGAAGCGTTTGTAGATGGGGCTAAGGACTTAGTGTACGGCGCATTAGTTATTGGATTGGCAACCTCTATAATGGTTGTTATGGAAGAAGGAAATATAATGGATACTATAATATATAGTATGGCAAACATAGTAAAGGGATTACCACCAGCATTAAGTGGCATAGGGATGTTTGTTGTACAGAGTTTAATGAATTTATTTGTTCCATCAGGTAGCGGCCAGGCAGCTGTTTCAATGCCTATTATGGCACCTATGGCTGATGTTGTGGGTATAACTAGACAGACTTCAGTGCTTGCTTTTCAATTTGGAGATGGATTTTCCAATGTTATTTCACCTACATCGGGTTATTTTATGGCGGCATTAGCAATAGGTGGAATAAAATGGGACAAATGGGCTAAATGGATGTTACCGTTATTTGTTGTATGGACAGTAATTGGTGCAACATTAGTAGCAATATCTGTAATAATGGGATATGGTCCATTTTAGAATGCAAATAAGTTAGTAGTTATAGTTAACTACTGACTTATTTTATATTCTCATAAACTATGTGAAATGTTCCTTTATTTTTTTATGAAAACCTCTGAAGTATAAATTTTATTGCAATACAAATAATATATGTATAATACATGAAATGGAGGGATTTGTGTGGCTAATGAAACCCAGTTAAGGCAAGTAGCATTGAGATGTAGCCAATATGAACTAAATGCTAGGGGAAGTATTGAATCATCTATTGGCGTTATGGGAGAGGAAGTTAGGAGCTGTGAAAACTGTAAACACTTTACTGAGGATAAAAAATGTGATATAAATCTTGTAGATGAAATAATATCAAATATGGATGTAAAGGGCGACTCTTAGTAAGAGTAGTTCCTAGTTCTTAGCTCTTAGTTGTTAGGAAAGAAGGGGGCTAGCGGCCCCCTAAGAACCAAGAGCTAAGAACCAAGAACCAAGAACTAAGAGCCAAGAACCAAGAACTAAGAGCCAAGAACCAAGAAAGGGAGGTTTTCACATGGGCAATGACATATTGACCATGGCCATTGAGACTTCTTGTGATGAGACATCAGTGGCTATTGTTAAAAATGGTAGAAATATATTATCTAATATAATATCTTCTCAAATAGAATTGCATAAAAAATTTGGTGGAGTAGTGCCGGAAGTGGCATCGAGGAAACATATAGAAAATATAGATATGATAGTACAACAGGCTTTAGATAAGGCAAAGATTACCTTCAAAGATATAGATCACATAGCTGTAACTTATGGGCCTGGTCTAGTAGGGGCTCTATTAGTAGGACTTTCTACTGCCAAGGCATTGGCTTATGGACTCAATATACCATTAGTAGGTACTAATCATATAGAGGGCCATATATCGGCTAATTTTATAGAACATAAAGACCTTGAACCTCCTTTTACATGTCTTATAGTGTCTGGTGGACATACCCATTTAGTTTATGTAGAAGATTATGGAAGCTATAAGATATTAGGAAGAACTAGAGATGATGCAGCAGGAGAGGCATTTGATAAGGTGTCTAGATCTCTAGGATTAGGGTATCCTGGAGGACCTATTATAGACAAGCTATCGACCAAGGGAAACAGCAATGCCATAGATTTCCCCAGGGCATATTTAGAAGAAGACAGTTTAGATTTTAGTTTCAGTGGGCTAAAGTCTGCTGTATTAAATTATTTGAACAATATGAAACAAAAGAGACAAGATATAGTTGTGGAGGATGTAGCGGCCAGTTTTCAGCAAGCAGTTGTAGATGTGCTTGTGGATAAGTCGATAATTGGAGCTAAATTAATGGATACAGATATAATAGTGATGGCTGGTGGGGTAGCTGCTAATAGTGGTCTTAGGAAGGCTATGGAGGAACGGTGTAAAAAAGAGGGGATTACATTGAAATATCCATCTAAAATATTATGTACTGACAATGCTGCAATGATAGGATGTGCTGGATATTATAGGTATAGAAAGGGACAAGTATCCGATTTGACATTGAATGCGATGCCGAATTTAAAATTAGGTTAAAATTAATCACAATTTGTTAACATTGTGTAAAAGTAAAAAACAAGAATCTGTGGATAATGTTAAAAACAAGGTTGTCCATAGCAATAATGTCATCGAAAACTGTGGATAAATGTGTGGATACTGTGTATAAGTTGTGAATTTAAGGGGATAATAATATTTTATCCCCTTGATAATGAATATTTGGTTGCCTTTTGTAATGATAGTGCCAATGATGAGGCTATTAAGATTTTTATTATATCTGGTATTATGAAGGGAACAATAGTTAACACTATAGACTGAGTTATAGTATTACCTGTTAGGATGGAAAATTGTACACATCCTAATACATATATTACTAATAATCCCATAGACATACCTAAGAAATTTTTTATAATTGTTGCTTTGTCATTATTATTTTTATTAAATTCTATAATTTTTCCCGTTATATAAGCTGCTAAAGGGTAACTTAATAAGTATCCTCCAGTAATGCCTGTAAGTATTTGGAGTCCACCGGAAAAATGTGCAAATACAGGTAATCCTATAGCTCCCATAGAGATATATACTATCTGAGATATAGCTCCCAATCTACTTCCCAGAACTGCTGCAGATAGAAATACAGCTAATACCTGCAAAGTAACAGGAACTGGAGAGAATGGAGTTGGAATAGATATTTGTGCACATACTGCAGTAATAGCTGCTAAAACACCACATAAAACCATTTCTTTAACCTTCATATAAAAACCCCTTTCAATTTACTTGATAATTGTATTATATATAGATACCCCCACTATTGTCAACCAATTTTAAATTAATGGTTAACAATAGTGGGGGTAAGTATGTTGTTACTCGTTTATATCCATCCATTTTTCGTATAAATCGTCTAAATCTTTTTTTATATTCATGGATTTTTTATGGAGTTTTACACTTTCTTCAGGATTTGAATATATATCTGGTTGACACATTAAATTATCGATTTCTTTAAGTTTTTCTTCTTTTGAAGCTATTTCTGATTCCAATGTTTTTATAGCTTGTTTCATTTTTTTCTTTTCCCTAATCAATTCTCTTTCCCTTTTTTTTGCGGCTTTTAATTGTGTTTTGGTCATCTGTGGTGCTTCGTCATCCTCAATAGTAATAGAATTTTTCTTTTCTAAATAGTAATTGTAATTACCTAAATATTCTTCCATACCGTCTTTATTCATTTCTAATATTTTGTTAGTAACTTTATTTAGAAAATATCTATCATGGGATATTACTAATAATGTACCTTGGTAATTTATCAATGCATCTTCTAAAACTTCCTTGGATTCTATATCTAAGTGGTTTGTGGGCTCGTCCATAAGAAGGAAGTTTGATTTAGATAACATAAGTTTAAGCAAAGAAATACGGCTCTTTTCACCACCACTTAATTCTCCTATCTCTTTGAAGATATCATCTCCATAAAATAAAAACTGAGCCAATAGTGTTCGTATTTGATAATGGTCTAATTTAGGATTTTCATCCCATATTTCATCTATTATTGTTTTATCTGGGTTTAAATGGGTTAATTCTTGGTCATAATATCCTATATGAACATTGTGACCTATGTCTATAGATCCTGCAGAGGGTTTTAGCTTTTTCATTATTATTTTGAATAGAGTAGATTTTCCTACACCATTTGGTCCTATAATTCCTGTTTTTTCTCCTTTGTATATGTTGAAGGATATATTTTCAAATATGCCCTTATTATCAAAGGATTTTTTTATATTGTCTACACTTAAAATGTCATTTCCACTTTTAATTTTAGGTTCGAATCTAATTTTGGCTCGTTTTGAATCCGAGGGAGGTCTTTTTACTTTGTCTATTTTATCTAAAAATTTTTGTCTACTTTGGGCTTGTCTAATGTATCTTTTGCCACCATAAGACATAAATCTATTTATAATTTCTTTTTGCCTTTCTATTTCCTTCTGTTGTTCTGTAAATTTTTTTTGTAATAATTGGAGTTCTGCTTTTCTTTTTTTCATATAAGTTGTATAATTACCATTATAGGTTTTAATCTTTCCATGTTCTAAGTGAAATATCTTGTCCACTGTGGCATCTAGAAATTGCCTATCATGGGATATGATAAGAGCAGCTCCTTTGTAATCTTTAATGTATTTTTCAAGCCAATCTATTGCTTGAAGGTCTAGGTGATTTGTAGGTTCATCTAATAGTAGAATATTGGGTTTTTTTAAGAGTAGTTTAGAAAGGACTAATCTAGTCTTTTGTCCTCCGCTTAGTTGGTTTACTGGTTGATTAAATTGAGAGTCAGAAAAACCAAGACCTTTTAAGACCCCTTTGATTTCGCTCTGATATCCGTAACCATTTTTATTGGAAAATTCTTCAGACAACTTCCCATACTCATGCATAAGAGATTGAAGGAGTTTGGAATCAGGATTATTACTTTCAGCACTTATTTGTTTTTCTAAATTTCTAAGTTTTGATTCCATATTAATTAATGGGGTAAATATATCTAGGGCTTCTTCAAACACAGTCTTATTGCTGGATATTTGAGAATTTTGCTCTAAATAGCCTATTTTACAATCTTTTGAGATGTACATATTGCCTGAATCCATGGATATTTGATTAGTTAATATTTTGAACAATGTGGTCTTGCCAGCGCCATTCAATCCAACTAATCCGACTTTTTCAGTATCATTTATGGCGAAGGTCACATCCACCAATATTTTCTCTATTATATAACTTTTTGATATATTATTACATGACATTACAATCATGGGAAATCCTCCTCTGTACTTTAAGTTTACTATAATATTTTATCAGAAAGACTAAATAAATGAAATCTAAAGCTTTGATATAAGTAAAACATATAGTATATAAGCAAATGTTATTGACTTAAAAATAGACTTTGATATATAATTAACATAAACTGTAACTTCGATAATGAAATGCTATAAATATATGGTTAAATTAAATATAAAATTGTGATAAAAAAATAAAGTAGGTGATGAAAGGTATGAATAAGAATGTATCAATGGCTGTCATAAGACGATTACCAAAGTATTATAGATATTTGACAGAATTATTAGAAAAGGATATAACGAGAATATCTTCTCAAGAATTAAGTAAATTAACAGGTTTCACAGCTTCTCAGATAAGGCAGGACTTAAATAATTTTGGTGGATTTGGACAACAAGGTTATGGATATAATGTTGAGGAGTTACAAATTGAAGTAGGTAAGATATTAGGATTAAACCGTATTTATAAGACTGTATTAGTTGGAGCAGGAAATCTAGGTCAGGCAATAGCAGATTATAGAGGTTTTGAAGAAGCAGGATTTAAGTTATTAGCGTTATTTGATAAAAATCCAAAACTTATTGGACTACAGATTAGAGGTATAGAAATAAAAGATGTAGATTACCTTGAGGATTTCATAGTAGAAAACGGAGTGGAAATAGGAATAATATGTACTCCAAAGGAAGGAAGTCAGGAGGTAGCTGATATGCTATCAAGGAGTGGCATAAAGGGCATATGGAATTTTGCACCTGCAGATTTGAGGGTTCCAGAGGAGATAATTGTAGAAAATGTACATTTAAATGAGAGTTTATTTACATTATCATATTTATTGAAACAACAGACAGAGAAGTAGACCATCATGATTGATGGTCTAAATATTTATTCAAATGAATTAAAAAGGGATAACTGGAGGGGATAGGAATGAAAGTCAATGAAATTATGACAAAAAATCCTATTACAATAAAGAAGTATGAAACCATAGAAAAAGCCGCTTCTGTAATGTTAAATAATAGTATAGATGGTATTCCTATAGTGGATGATCAGAATAGATTAATAGGACTTTTTACGAAACAGGACCTATATAGAGTGGTAGAGAAAGGTATTAGTTTCAAGGATTTTGTCAGTGGGGTTATGCATAAAAATGTGGAATATGTGACAAAAGATAAAGATACTAAAGATATGTTAAATATAGAGATGGGAAGATTACCCGTTGTGGATAAAGAAAAAAATGTCATAGGAATAATAACTAAAACTGATTTGTTAAAGGCATATTATAAAATGACTAATCATATGACTGAAGAATTTGAGGCTATATTTAAATGTACCCACAATGGGCTAATAGTTGTAGATAGAAATGGCAAGGTAACAAATGTAAATAAATCAGGGTTAAGATTATTAGGACAAGAAGAAAAAAATGTCATAGGGAAGAATGTTAGTCAGTGGATATCTTGTAAAAAGATATTAAAGGTATTAGATGAAGGAGAACCTCAAATAGGTAATAGATGTGCTATAAATGGATTTAATGTAGTTATGAACATTACTCCATATATGAGAAACGATAAAATTGGAGGAGCTATAGTCGCATTAAATGATATAACTGAACTTCAAGAGACAGTAGAAAAACTGAATGATGAGAAACACCTTACTCACGTACTGAGAACTATATTAGAAAATGCATATGATGGCATTGTAGTCATTGATAAAAATAGAAGGATAACTATGATAAATAATTCATATGCCAAATTTTTAGAAAAAACTCCAAAACAACTTATAGGAAAAGATGTTACTAAAGTAATAGAAAACACTAGACTTCATATAGTGCTTGACACTGGTGAAGCAGAAATAGGAGAAATTCAAAAGATAGGAAGTAATAATATAGTAGCTATGAGAATCCCCATAAGGGAAAATGAAAAGGTAGTTGGCGCTATTGGAAAGATTATGTTTAGAAATCTCCAAGAGCTAAATTCTTTGGCAAAAAAATTAAATAATATGAAAAGTGAATTGAATTTCTATAAAGATGAACTAAAGAAGGAGAGAAGTACAAAATATTCTTTTGATGATATACCTGAAAAAAGTGCTAGGATAAGAGAAGTAAAAGATTTATCAAAAAAGGCATCAAAAAGTAATTCTACCATATTGATATTTGGAGAGAGTGGTACAGGGAAGGAGCTATTTGCTCATAGTATACATAATGCCAGTGATAGACATTTGGGACCATTTGTAAAAATGAATTGTGCAGCAATACCCCACAATCTATTGGAGTCTGAACTATTTGGATATGCAGAAGGGGCTTTTACTGGCGCGAAGAAAGGTGGAAAAATAGGTAAATTTCAATTGGCCAATGGTGGAACTATATTTTTAGATGAAATAGGGGACATGTCTATAAATATGCAGGCCAAACTATTGAGGGCATTACAAGAAAAAGAGATAGAACCTGTGGGGTCTAATGAATCTATAAAAATAGATGCTAGAATAATATCGGCTACAAATAAAGATTTAAATAAACTTATTGAGGAAGGAAAGTTTAGAAGAGATCTATTTTATAGATTAAATGTAATAAAGATAACGGTGCCTCCACTGAGAGAGAGGAAAGAAGATATCGAAGAATTAGTTAAAATACTTTTGAAAAAGTTGACTGGGCAGTTAGGTAAATATGTTTTAGGGGTTACAGATGAGGTTTTAGAAATATTTAGAACGTATAATTGGCCAGGGAATGTTAGAGAATTGGAAAATGTTATAGAGAGGGCAGTTAATTTAGCAGAGTTAGGAGACATGATTAGACCAATACATTTGCCTCCTCATATATTACAAAGAGATAATAAGAATACCCATGATTCATTTTCTTTGAAGTATGCGGTTGAAGATGCAGAAAAAAATGCAATAATTAAAAGTCTTGGATTGACAAAGGGAAATAAAGTTAAGGCAGCAAAATTATTAGATATAAGCAGGTCAACTCTATATGAAAAAATAGAAAAATATGGACTATAAAATCATGTGTACTTAATGGGACATATGTACGGAAAACCATACAGATGGCTTGTTATGGATTTAACAACAATGGTTGGAGGGTTGTTTAAAAAAAGATATCTTCAAAGTGTATGAAATATATACACTTTTCCTATTTTATCCTTAAGAATAACAGATAGGATTTTATAAATTTAAAAAAAATTAATCTAAACAAATTAGTTGAAATACCTAAAAAGAGAAGAAACTAGATATTTTATTAACAAGCTTTTTCAAATTGGCACAATGTATGCAGTATAATATAGGCGAAAGGAAAAAAATTTGAATATTAAGGGTTAAATTTCTTCTTTAGAAATAAGTTTAATCCTAGATAAGCAAAAATATAAGGAGGGAAAGTAAATGAATTTCACTTTGACTAAAGAGCAAGAAATGGTTAAAAAAGTTATGAGGGAATTTACTGAAAAAGAAGTTGATCCTATTGCAGCTGAAATTGATGAGACAGAAAGATACCCAAGAGAAACAGTTGACAAGATGGCTAAATATGGAATGTTGGGTATACCATTTCCTAAAGAAGTAGGAGGAGCAGGTGGAGATGAGGTAGCTTATGCTATAGCTATCGAAGAACTTTCAAAAAGATGTGGTACAACAGGAGTTATTCTTTCTGCACATACTTCATTGGGAACATGGCCAATATATAAATTTGGTACAGAAGGACAAAAGGCTAAATACCTTAAGAAATTAGCTTCAGGAGAATGGTTGGGAGCTTTTGCACTAACTGAGCCAAATGCTGGTACTGATGCAGCGAGCCAACAAACTATAGCTAAATTAGAAGGAGATCATTATGTACTAAATGGTTCAAAGGTATTTATTACTGGTGGAGGTCAAGCAGATGTATATATAGTATTTGCTATGACTGATAAATCAAAAGGTACTAGAGGAATTAGTGCATTTATAATTGAAAAAGATTTCCCAGGATTCTCAATTGGTAAAATAGAAGATAAATTAGGAATTAGAGGTTCACAAACTTCTGAGTTGATATTTGAAAATTGTATAGTACCAAAGGAAAATCTACTTGGAAAAGAAGGTAGAGGATTTGGTATAGCAATGACAACACTTGATGGTGGTAGAATCGGTATAGCTGCTCAAGCATTAGGTATAGCTCAAGGTGCTATTGATGAAGCGGTTAAATATATTAAAGAGAGAGAACAATTTGGTAGACCAATATCTAGCTTCCAAGGACTTCAATGGTATATAGCAGAAATGGAAACTAAGGTAAATGCAGCTAGATGGTTAGTTTATAGTGCAGCTTATAATAAAGCTAATGGTTTACCATATGGTAAAGAAGCAGCTATGGCTAAATTATATGCAGCAGAAGTTGCTATGGAAGTAACTACAAGATCAGTACAATTACATGGTGGATATGGATACACTAAAGATTATCCAGTAGAAAGAATGATGAGAGACGCTAAGATCACTGAAATCTATGAAGGTACTTCAGAAGTTCAAAAGATGGTTATAGCAGGTAATGTATTAAGATAGTTATAAATATCAGATAATATTGTTGAATAAGTAAAAAAAAGGAGGATGAATAATGAAAATCATCGTTTGTTTAAAGCAAGTTCCTGATACTAACGAAGTTAAAATAGATCCAAAAAAGGGAACCCTTATTAGGGAAGGAGTTCCAAGTATTATAAATCCAGATGACAAAAATGCACTGGAAGAAGCGTTAAGACTTAAAGATAAATATGATGATGTAAAGGTTACTGTATTGTCAATGGGACCACCTCAAGCAGAAGTTGCTCTTAAAGAGGCATATGCTATGGGTGCTGATGAATGTATATTATTAAGTGATAGAGCGTTTGCAGGTTCTGACACTTGGGCTACATCTACTGCATTGGCAGCAGGTGTTAAGCAAATAGGAGACTACGATATTATATTCTGTGGTAGACAAGCAATAGATGGAGATACTGCACAAGTTGGTCCACAAATAGCTGAGCATCTTGGATTACCTCAAATAACTTATGTTCAAGAATTAGAAGTAGAAGGAGATACTGTTAAAGCTCAAAGGGCAGTAGAAGACGGATATTATAATATAACATCAAAAATGCCTGTATTATTAACAGCTATTAAAGAGTTAAACGAACCAAGATATCCATCAATTGGTAGAATCTATGAAGCATATAGAGAATTAGATGTAAAGGTTTGGGGCGTAGATAATATTACTGTAGATAGAGCTAATCTAGGATTAGATGGTTCTCCAACACAAGTTATGAAGTCATTTACTCCAGCAACTAGAGGAGCAGGAGAAGTGCTTAAGGGAGAAACTAAAGATGTAGTAAGAGATTTAATTGTAAGACTTAAGGAAAGACAAATTATATAGTATTTGATCGAATGTAACAAAAAAAGGAAGGAAGAAAAAAAGGAGGTTTAACCATGGCAATAAGAGTAATCAATGAAAAATGTATAGGATGTGGTATGTGTGTAAAAACATGTCCATTTGATGCTATTGATATGATAAACAAAAAAGCAGTAATAAAAGATAACTGTACAGTATGTGGGGCTTGTGTGGATGCATGTCCAGTAGATGCAATAGTAAAAGATGAATCAAAAAGACAAGGTATGGACATAAGCAAATATGAAGGTGTATGGGTATTTGCAGAGCAAAGAGATGGTGAAGTGCTTAATGTAGCTATAGAATTATTAGGTGAAGGTAGAAAATTAGCTGATAAGCGTGGAGTTGAATTGACAGCAGTATTACTAGGAAAAGGCATCGACAATGTAGCTGAAGAGCTAGTAAAATATGGTGCAGATAAAGTATTATATGTAGACAATGAATTATTAGAGGTATATACTACAGATGGATATACTAAAGTAATTTCTGAATTAATAAATGATAGAAAGCCTGAAATCATGTTAATTGGTGCTACTACAATAGGTAGGGATTTAGGACCAAGACTTTCAGCTAGATTGGGAACAGGATTAACAGCTGACTGTACAAGACTTGAAATAGATGAAGAAGACGGTAAATTATTACAAACTCGTCCAGCATTTGGTGGTAACTTAATGGCTACAATCATCACTCCTGATCATAGACCTCAAATGTCTACAGTAAGACCTGGAGTTATGGAAAAAGCTCATTATAATGAAGATGCAAACGGAAAAGTTGAAACTCTTGCAGTAGATTTAACAGAAGCAGATATAAAAGCTAAAGTTGAAGAATGTATTAAGAGTGAAAAAGAAGAAGTTGCATTAGAAGAAGCTCCAATCATTGTAGCTGGTGGTAGAGGAGTAGGAAATGAAAAAGGATTTGAAGTTATAGAAAAATTAGCTCATAAACTTGGAGGAGTTGTTGGTTCTTCAAGAGCAGCAGTAGATGCTGGTTGGATAGAGCATCCTCACCAAGTAGGTCAAACTGGTAAAACTGTTAGACCTAAATTATATATAGCATGTGGTATATCAGGAGCTATTCAGCATTTAGCTGGTATGCAAAGTTCTGATTGTATAGTTGCTATAAATAAAAATGCAGATGCACCTATATTTAAGGTAGCAGATTACGGTATTGTTGGGGACCTTTATGAAGTAATTCCTGCTTTAATTGAGGCTCTAGACAAAGTAGATGACATAATGGAAGCATTCAAGGCAGCAAGTAAATAATAAAAGGCAGTTGATCGGAGAGACAGTTGACCTTTTCTAAAAAAGCCTGAGGGTATATACCCTCAGGCTTTTTTACATTTATTGGTGTATATTGAAAAGGTATTTTTTGATATAATATCTTTAAAAGGTCATAAATTATTGGATAAATTCTATAGATTTCTGAACCTTTTTTACAAGTTAGGAGCTAAGGACTACGAACTATCTAAATGGAGGTTTAAAATGGATATAATAGCACTTATTGGTCCCAGTGGAACAGGAAAAAGTTATAAGGCTATAATGTTGGCTAAGGATTTAGGTATTGAATATATAATAGATGATGGACTTCTCATAAGGGGCACAAAGGTGCTTTGTGGTAAATCTGCTAAGAGAGAAGGCTCAATAGTTAGTGCAGTAAAAAGGGCATTATTTTTAGATGAAGAACATAGAAAAGCCGTATTAGACATAATTGATAGTGAACAAATAAACAAAATACTTATTATAGGTACTTCGGATAAGATGATAAATAGAATTACAAATACTTTGAGAATGCCCGAGGCTAATAAACGGATATATATAGAAGATATTTCTGGTGAAGATGAAATCAAACAAGCTAAAATATCAAGGCATAAAGAAGGAAAGCATGTAATACCGGTTCCTACATTTGAAATAAAAAAGGATTTCTCAGGTTATTTTATCGATACATTGAAAATATTTAGAAGGAGACATAATAAAAAGGAACAGGATATATATGAAAAAACTGTGGTAAGACCTACATTTAGCTATTTAGGTAGATATACCATATCTCACAATGTAATACGAGATTTAGTAAGGCATGGTGCTTTTAAGATAAACGAAGTAAAAGATGTGGGAGGAATATCTATAAAGGGTAAAGAAAATGGTATAAAAATAGATCTAGATGTAGTAGTTACATATGGAAAATCAATACCATATATAATTAAAGAGATGCAGAGAAAAATAATACATGAAGTAGATAATATGACATCACTAAATATAATATCTGTAAATGTTTTCGTTAAAAAAATAATAAAAAATGATAGGTAAAGAATTAACAGTGAAAATAGTAGAATGATAGAAGACCCTATCATTCTACTTATTATAGTTGATATTTATATATTCAAAAAACATAATATTTTCAGTATTTTCAAAATATGATATGTATTAAATGGTGTTTTGCTCCTTTACAGCTAGATTTTCCTCTTTTATCTTACTATAAATCATAAATAAGATACTTAATACTATAGCGGGTACAATCCATGGAAAGCCATTATCATATAGAGGTAATTTTTTTATTAAAGCCATGGGTCCGTTTAATATATCAAACTTACTATTCAAATTTATAGTTAAACTGATTAAAAAGGCTCCTAATACAGCACCAGTATAAGTATTATTATATGTAATATATTTATCAAATAATGTCATCAATATTAAAACAATCATTACGGGATATACGGTAGATAGAATTGGAACGGCTAGATTTATTAAACCTTCTACACCAAATAGGGATAAGAAAAGACTACATATAACTGCAGTAATAGCTATGAATTTGTAGGAAAGTCTTCCATTGCTTATACCATTAAAGTAGTTTGCTGCTGTGGCTGTAAGACCTACTGATGTGGTTAGACAAGCTAAAGATACTACTATTGATATAGCTACTGTACCAGTGGTCCCAAAGAGTTCATTTACTAGACCTAACAATAGATCAACTCTAGGCATATTGCTATTGAATACAGCATTTCCTGTAGAGCCTACATAAGTAAGTCCTCCATATACAAAGAACAATAAAGCTCCGGCAACTAGTCCTATTCTAGTGGTCATGTATTGTTGTTTTTTACGATCTTTATAGCCTCTATAAATTAAATCTGTTAATACTATACCTGCCATTAATGATGCACCCAATGCATCCATAGTTTGATATCCTTCCTCAAATCCCATTAAAAAATAATTACCAGGTTCTGTTTTTAATTTAGGACCGATGGGGCTAAATATACTTGTTATTATTATTATAGTGAGGATGACTAACAATATGGGTGTTAAATATTTTCCTATTTTATCAATGACAGTACTTTGGTTAACTACAAGTAAGTAGGTAAGGGTAAAAAATACTAACGATGTTATTATAAGTGGTGAATTTGGCAAAATAGGTTTTATAGCTATTTCATATACAGTAGCAGAAGTTCGTGGCACTGCAAAAAGAGGCCCAATAAATAGAATACATATAGAACCTAAAATTTTAGCAAATAGGGGACTTACCCTTTTACCCAAATCTTCAGCTTTTCCACCTACTTTAGATGTTGCAATAACACCAAGAATTGGCAAAACAGGATCTGTAAGTAGAAATCCCAGTGCTGCCAAAGGCCAATATTTCCCTGCCGATAATCCTAGACTAGGTGGAAAAATTAAATTGCCAGCACCGAAAAAGATTGCAAATAATGCAAATCCTGCTATAAAAATATCCTTTCTTTCTTTTGTCATTTTTTCACGCTCCTTATTTATAGATTTTATTGTGAAATCATAAAAATAAATTATTGGATACAGTATACAAACCAAGTCTTGAGATAGAATTATTTTATCTCAAAACTTGGTAAATTAAGTTTAAGATAAAAGTTGCTATTGAAAGTGTAGATTATAGTATAATTATTTTACTTGATTTCTGCTTGTTCCTTTGCTTTCGAAGTCTCTTAAGTTTATGAGTGTGGTTTCTACCATATTAGATACAGCTTCATCGGTATAGAAACCAAAATGAGGTGTTACTACTACATTGGGGAAACTCATAAGTTTTGCTAAAGTATCATCGCTCATAATCTCGTTCATCTTATCATTATGGAATACTCCACCTTCATGTTCATAAGTATCTAATGCAGCTCCACCTACTTTGCCAGATTTTAATCCTTCTATCAGTGCTTCAGTATCAATCAATGCGCCCCTTGCTGCATTTACTATGAAAACGCCATCTTTCATTTTAGAAATACTTTCCTTTCCAATCATATGATAATTATCATCTGTTAAAGGAATATGTAATGTTATTATATCAGCTTCTCTATATATGTCATCTAAAGATTTATATTCAATATATTTTTTTGCTTCTTCGTTTTCCACAATATCATAACCTATCATTTTTGTTCCAAATCCTGAAAAACCCTTAATTACTTCTAAGCCTATACGACCTGTTCCTATAACGCCTACAGTTAAGTTTCTTAATTCAACACCAATAAGACCATTTAAAGCGAAACTTTGAACTCCCACTCTCCTTAATGCAAAGGGAATCTTTCTAGTTAAACATAATGTGATTCCAACAGTCAATTCAGAAACTGAATTAGGTGAATAAGCTGGAACATTAGCTACCTTTATACCAAATTCTTCAGTAGCTTTAAAGTCTATATTATTTACTCCAGCAGACCTAGTTGCTAAATATTTTATGCCATGAGATTTTATTTTTTCTAGGGCTTCTCTATTGGCATTACAATTTCCTAAAATTGATACAGCATCGTATCCTTTTGCTAAGTCAGCTACCTCTGGACCAAAAGATTGAGGTATCAATTTGATTTCATGGCCATACTTTTTTGAAAACTTTTTGAAAGATTCAACCTCATCAGGTCTTACACAATAAGCTAAAATATTCATCAATATCCCTCCACTTATTAATTTTATTTTATATTACTTTATATTTTAAAAAAGGATTAATTTAATAATGCCTTTTTTAGACTCGAGTGTAAACAATGCAATCAAAGGAAATCGTTTGCAAATAAAATAAAAATTATTACTTGAGAATATATACAAATGAAACTCATACCCAATCAACCAATTTTTTTTAATACTTAAAAAATTTTAATACCTAAAAAGAAGATAACATTTTTGTTTAGTAATTGTCAATCAAAAAAATCATAAAAATCGTTAAATAATATAGTAAATATAGTAAAAATTATAGTTTTTTTCAAAGAAATGGAGATGGAAATAAAACTAAAATAATTGCTTGAAATCAACAACTACAACAGTATAAATAGGGAGAAATTTTTCATAAAAAGATAAACAAAAAAATAAAACATGTTCGAAAAAAAAATAACAAAAATATTTTTATCATAAGCATATAAGATAGATATATTAAGAAAAACTTTAAAAAATAAAGTAAAATACATATAATATAATATTTTAGTTGTTTTTAGCTGATATTGGGATTTTGTAGAAAATAAATAATATTGTTACACTATAGTTGTTATTAAGTTAACACAAAAATGTTTGTCATAGAGCAATATTATCAAACTTTATTTAAGGAGGGTTACCTTTATGTCCAATTTTTTTAGGAACGAAATTAAAGATCTTGCACCTTACAAACCTGGAAGACCTATTGAAGATGTTAAAAGAGAATATGGTTTGGATAAGGTTGTAAAATTGGCTTCAAATGAAAATCCTATAGGATGTTCTAAGAAGGCAAAAGAGGCCTTGAGAAAGGCTGCTAAAAATTTAGCTATTTATCCTGATGGAAATGCTACTTTGCTTAAGGAGGCATTTGCCAAAAAATTCAACATTAGTGTTGATGAAGTACTTCCCAGTAGTGGTGCTGATGAAATGATTGACACAATAGCCAAAACTTTTATAGACAAAGAAGATGAAGTGATTATGGCAGACGTTACTTTTCCTAGATACATAGCTACTACTAAAATGATGGGAGGGATTCCCAAAATAGTACCACTTAAAGATTATACTTATGATTTAGATAGCATGCTTAAAGCTATAACAAAAAGGACTAAGCTTATTTGGATATGTAATCCAAACAATCCTACAGGAACTATGATTACCGAAGAAGAAATAGTGAAATTTTTAGATCAAGTACCAGAAAATGTTGTGGTTGTTTATGATGAGGCATATAGAGAATATGTAACAAGAGATGATTTTACAAGAGATAGTGTTAAATTGGTAAGAAAATATCCTAATGTTTTAGCAATGAGAACTCTTTCTAAAGCTTATGGACTTGCCGGTATAAGAGTTGGATATACCATTTCAAACAAAGAAATTATTGAAAATTTAAACAAAGTAAGGGGTCCTTTCAATGTCAATTCTCTTGGTCAAGCAGCTGCTATAGGGGCACTTGAAGATGATGATTTCGTAAAGGAAATTTATGAATTAAATCTTGAAGGTAAAAAATACTTATATGATGAATTGAAAAAAATGGATCTTTCTTTTCCTCCCACTGAGACCAATCACATATACTTAGATGTTAAAAAAGATGCTCAGGAAGTCTTTATAGAAATGCAAAAGAAAGGTGTTATAATTAGGCCCATGGGTGGGACTTTCATAAGGGTGTCAATAGGAACTATGGAAGAAAACAAGTTTTTCATTAAGACTCTTAAAGAAGTTCTAGGTAAAGATGTGGAAGAAGCGTTAGCCTAGTTGGATTAAGCGTGGGTCAAATTCGACTCACGCTATTAATGTTTAAAAATTCACAATTTAAACACTTGTTTTTATAGGTTTCCAATGAAATTATATATATTTTGTTAAATAAAACAGTTAAATTTAGCGTTAATTGCTATTTTAATATAGGTATTTCCTATGTTGTAATGGAATTAATATATATTTATAAAGATATATTATAAGATGTTTACAAAAAAAATTTCATATGTTATTATATCATTGTAAGTGATATTAAAGGTGTATTTATTGGTTTAGATAGTTTATTAGTATGTCATAAACGTACTAAATAGGTTACAATATATCTTTGTATATCTCTTGAAAACCTTTACATACAAAAAATAGGTTAAAATTCTAACAATTTTCTGAAAATTTCACATTGAGTAAAAATAGTTTTAATTTTGAAATGGGAATTAATTTAGTTTTTTAAGGTTGAATTAGTCTGATAACTTTAAATCCTATTTACAGATATAAAAGAGGATTTATGGTTTCTATACAAAGTTATAAGAATAATTTTAATTAAAAAAAGATGAAGGGAGTCTTGATTATGTCTTATGTTGAAGGAGTTCTTCAAAGAGTAAAAGAAAGAAATGCAAATGAACCTGAGTTTATTCAAGCAGTTGAAGAGGTATTAGTGTCCCTTGCTCCAGTTGTTGAGAAACATCCAGAGTATATCAAAGCTAATTTGTTGGAGAGGCTTTGTGAGCCTGAAAGACAAATAATGTTTAAGGTCCCATGGATGGATGATGAGGGCAATGTTCATGTAAATCGTGGTTTTAGGGTACAATTTAATGGATCAATTGGACCATATAAAGGAGGACTTAGATTCCATCCTTCAGTATATATTGGAATAATAAAATTCTTAGGTTTTGAACAGATATTCAAAAACTCATTGACAGGGCTTCCAATAGGTGGAGGTAAAGGTGGATCAGACTTTGACCCAAGAGGTAGGTCAGATGCTGAAATAATGAGATTCTGCCAAAGCTTTATGACAGAGCTTTATAGACATATAGGACCAGATGTAGACGTACCAGCAGGAGATATTGGTGTAGGACCTAGAGAAATAGGATACCTATATGGATATTATAGAAGGATAAGAGGTGCATTTGAAAACGGAGTGCTAACAGGTAAAGGATTATCATATGGTGGTAGTTTGATTAGACCTGAAGCTACAGGATTTGGTATAACTTATTTCTGTGAAGAAGTATTAAAGCATCAAGGAGATACATTAAAAGGAAAAACAGTAGCATTATCAGGATTTGGTAATGTTGCATGGGGTGCTACAAGAAAGATTACTGAATTAGGTGGAAAGGTAGTTACTTTATCAGGACCAGACGGATACATATATGATCCAGAAGGAGTAAATACTCAAGAAAAGATAGATTACATGGTAGAAATGCGTAATTCAGGTAGAGATAAAGTTCAAGATTATGCAGATAAATTTGGTGTTGATTTCTATCCAGGAGAAAAACCATGGGGAGTTAAAGTTGACATAGTTATGCCATGTGCTACTCAAAATGATATACATCTAGAGCATGCTAAGAAGATAGTTGAGAACAAGGTGCCATATTTAATAGAAGGTGCAAATATGCCTACAACTAACGATGCTCTTAAATATATACAAGATAATGGCATAATAGTGGGACCAGCTAAGGCTGCCAATGCAGGTGGAGTTGCTACTTCAGCATTAGAAATGGCTCAAAACAGCATGAGATTGGTTTGGACAGAAGAAGAAGTAGACCAAAAACTTCATCAAATAATGAAAAATATTCACAATAATGCAAGAAAAGCTGCTGAAGACTATGGTTATGGATATAACCTAGTTGCTGGGGCTAATATTGCAGGATTCCTTAAAGTAGCAGAAGCAATGTATGCTCAAGGAGTTTATTAAGAATTATATAGGTTAAGATAAAAAGGAGGTTCCTAAAGGGGATCTCCTTTTTTTATACAAATACTGACTAAGAACTGTTTTTCTGATATAATCAATATATTAAATATAAGAAAGGTGAGATATTTTTATATGAATTTAAATATTATACAAGAGGAAAATAAAATTAAGATACAAGGGTTAAAAGACTTCGAACCTAAACATATATTTGAATGCGGACAATGTTTTAGATGGAAGAGAAATGACGATGATAGTTACACGTATATAGCAAAGAAAAAAGTAGTTAATGTAAAAAAGGAAAAAGACTATGTAATATTTACTAACACTACTGTAGAAGATTTCAACAATTTATGGTGTGATTATTTTGATTTAAATAGAGATTATGGACATATTAAAGAAGTTTTATCTAATGATGAAATATTGGCTGATGCTACAATTTTCGGTCATGGTATCAGAATACTTAAACAAAATCCTTGGGAAATATTGATTTCCTTTATTATTTCAGCTAATAATCGTATACCTATGATAAAGAAGAGCATAAAGACCTTAAGTGAACAATATGGAGAATATATTGGAAAGTATAATGGAGAAAAATATTATACTTTTCCCACTGTGGAGAAATTAGCAGAATTAAAAGAAGAAGATATTAGAGCATGTTATACAGGATTTAGGGCTAAATATGTACTAGGAGCTGCTAGACGAATATTAGAACAAAATATTGATCTTTATAAGATAAAAGATATGACAACCGAAGAAGGCAGAGAGATGTTAATGAAGTTTTCGGGAATAGGTCCTAAGGTTGCTGATTGTATATTATTATTTTCTATGGATAAAATGGATGCATTTCCAATAGATATCTGGGTTAAACGAGTAATGGAATATTTTTATTTGAAAGAAGATACTAAGCTTAAAGACATACAATCTTATGCTACAGAAAAATTTGGAGAATATGCAGGGATAGCCCAACAATATCTATTCTATTATGCCAGGGAAAAAAACATAGGAAAAAAGAAATAAGAGGAGGTAGTATATGACAGGAACTGTGATAAATAGTGTTGCAATAATTTTAGGAGGATTCATAGGATTATTAATAAAAAATGGATTAAAGGACAGGTTTAAAACTATTATTATGCAGGGTATAAGCTTATCTGTTATAACTACTGGTTTGATGGGAGCTTTAAAATCGGAAAATTTTTTACTCGTCATAATAAGTATAGTAATAGGGAGTATAATTGGAGAAGGGATCAATATAGACAATAAATTAAATACATTGGGCAATTGGCTAGAAAGTAAATTTGGCAGAAGAGATACAGAATTTTCTAAAGGCTTTGTAACTGCATCCCTTATATTTTGTGTGGGAGCTATGGCTATTATGGGGGCATTAGAGAGTGGGCTTACAGGCAGCCATCAGACACTTTTTGTAAAGTCAGCATTAGATGGTGTATCGTCCATAATATTTGCTTCTACGTTTGGAATAGGTGTTATATTTTCATCTATTTCTGTATTTATATATCAAGGTGTTATAACTATGTTGGCTTCAATAATAAAACCATTTTTAACTCCTAATATAATAAATGAAATGTCTGCCATTGGAGGTATATTAATAATGGGAATAGGTATCAATGTATTGGAATTAAAACGCATTAATGTGGCAAATATGTTACCAGCAATATTTATTCCTCTGATTTATTTTGCCATTAAGGTTTTCCTTGGGTTATAAAGTATATATTTTATGCAGAGGTGGAAAATATGAATGAAAAAAGATATACAATACCATACAAAAGTATAATACCTCTATTATTGATTGCATTTATTTTGTTTAAGATAATAGATAGTATAGATAATATAGATTGGCTTATGAAGGCATTAAGCCCCTTTATATGGGCATTTACCATAGCGTATTTACTTAACCCTATGATAAAGACTATAGAGAAAAATTACAATGTGAATAGGGGTTGGAGTATATTAATATCCTATGTAATAGTTTTGAGTATAATTGTATTTGTTATTACAATTATTACACCTAATATAGTAAAAAGTATATCCAATCTTGTAGACAATATATCTGATTATGGTCAAAGGACTCAAAAGTTTTTTGAGGAAACGGTATATAATATAGAAATATTAAATAGATTTGGTATTATGGATTATTTGGAAAGCAAACTGGGAGAGATATTGCAGACTTCATCTGAGATAATAAAAACAGTATTAAATGAAATTCTTACTCAAGCTATAAATATTACTTCATCGGTTTTAAGATTTATAATTAGTGTAACCATCTCTATATATCTTTTGAAAGATAAAGAAAATTTCATATACAAAATAAAGAGGCTTTTACATGCTATGTTAAGTAGTAGAATGGCAGAAAGGGTAATAGAATCATCTAGAGAAGTAAATGATATTTTCTCAAGATATTTAATAGGAAAGTTAATAGACTCCATTATTATAGGTATAATATGTTTTCTTATACTTTCTATTATAAAGATACCATATGCCATATTAATAAGTTTGATTGTTGGAATTACCAATATGATACCTTATTTTGGACCAATTATAGGTGCAGTTCCTGCATTTATATTGACCTTATTCAGTGGTCCTATAAAGGCCTTTTGGGTACTTGTGGTCATATTTATATTACAGCAATTTGACGGGTTGTATTTAGGTCCAAAGATATTGGGACGAAAGGTTGGAGTAAAGCCATTTTGGGTAATATCTGCTATAACCTTAGGGGGCTCTTTATTTGGTGTAGTAGGAATGCTCTTAGGGGTTCCAGCTATTGCTGTAATAAGATTATTAGTGGACAGATATGTAAGTAAGAGGCTTGACGAAAAGGGAGTTAACTTACAGAAATATAAAGATAATAAGTGAAAAAGTGAGTATTTAAGATATAAAAGGGTATAATATCATATATTGGTGATTTTCACTAATATATGATATTTGCGTATATAGATTCTATTTTGTAACATTATATCTGTAAGTATTAGCACTCATTATTAATGAGTGCTAATAAAAAGGAAAATTATTAATTAAATATATATTTAAGGAGGGCTATTAGATGAATATAAAACCTTTAGGAGACAGAGTTGTAATTAAAAAGGTAGAAGTAGAAGAAAAAACAAAAAGCGGTATAGTACTACCAAATTCCGCTAAAGAGCAGCCAACAATGGCGGAAGTTTTAGCAATAGGTTCTGCTATTTTGGAAGATGAAAAGAAAAGCAAAGAATTAAAAGTGGGAGATAAAGTGATTTTTTCTAAATATTCTGGAACAGAAGTAAAAATGGATGATGAAGAATATACAATACTTAAATTAAATGATATTTTAGCGGTTGTTGAATAATCTAGTTAGCATTAAGTGTTTGGTAAGATCATTGATAATTAAATCAAAAGGAGTGAAGTAAAAATGGCTAAAGAAATTAGATTTGGCGAAAATGCCCGTAGATCAATGGAAAAAGGTATAAATAAACTTGCTGATACAGTTAAGGTTACTTTAGGACCTAAGGGAAGAAATGTAGTTTTAGATAAAAAATTTGGTGCGCCATTAATTACTAATGATGGTGTGACTATTGCCCGTGAAATAGAGTTAAAGGACGCCTATGAAAACATGGGAGCTCAATTGGTTAAAGAGGTAGCTACTAAGACTAATGATGTTGCTGGTGACGGTACAACTACAGCTACACTATTAGCTCAAGCTATAATTAGAGAAGGACTAAAAAACGTTGCTGCTGGTGCCAATCCAATGATACTTAAAAAGGGCATACATAAAGCAGTAGATGCCGCAGTAGAAGCTATAAAATCTACTTCAAAAGATATAGCAAATAAAGATGCAATAGCACAAGTTGCTTCAATTTCAGCTGCTGATGAGGAAATAGGAAGTCTTATAGCTGAGGCTATGGAAAAGGTAGGTAAAGATGGAGTAATTACTGTTGAAGAGTCAAGATCAATGGGAACTACTCTAGATGTAGTTGAAGGTATGCAATTTGATAGAGGATATTTATCTCCATATATGGTAACAGATACAGAAAAAATGGAAGCTTCATTGGATAATCCATATATATTAATTACAGATAAGAAAATAACTAATATTCAAGATATATTACCAGTATTAGAACAGATAGTACAACAAGGAAAGCAATTATTAATAATTGCAGAAGATATAGAAGGAGAAGCATTGGCTACATTAGTAGTTAATAAATTAAGAGGAACATTTAATTGCGTTGCAGTTAAGGCACCAGGATTTGGAGATAGAAGAAAAGAAATGTTAAGAGATATAGCAATCCTTACAGGCGGAGAAGTTATATCAGAAGAATTGGGATATGACATAAAAGAAACTACAATAGATATGCTTGGATCAGCTGGAACTGTAAAAGTAGACAAAGACAATACAACTATAGTAAGTGGAAGTGGAGACCAAAAGAATATTGAAGATAGGGTTAGACAAATAAAGGCTCAAATAGAAGAGTCTACTTCAGAATTTGACACTGAAAAACTTCAAGAAAGACTTGCTAAACTTTCTGGTGGGGTAGCAGTAATCCAAGTAGGTGCAGCTACTGAAACAGAATTGAAAGAAAGAAAATTAAGGATAGAAGATGCATTGGCAGCTACAAGGGCAGCTGTGGAAGAAGGTATAGTTGCTGGTGGTGGTACAGCATTCTTAAATTCAATACCATCTGTTGAAAAGCTTCTAGATACAGTATTAGGAGATGAAAAAACAGGTATAAACATAATAAGAAGGGCATTAGAAGAGCCAGTAAGACAAATAGCTGAAAATGCAGGATTAGAAGGTTCAGTAATAGTTGAAAAGGTTAAGGCATTAGATTTAGGTGTTGGATTTGATGCATTAAAAGAAGAGTATGTAAATATGATAGAAGAGGGTATAGTTGACCCAACTAAAGTAACAAGATCGGCGTTACAAAATGCTGCATCAGTTGCTGCTATGGTTCTTACTACAGAGAGTGTAGTAGCAGATGAGGAAGAAGAAGACAAAGGCATGGCTGGAGCCCCAGGAGGAATGGGAATGGGCGGCGGAATGCCAGGAATGATGTAATAGAGATATAAATAAAATCCACTTTAATCTCATGAGATTAAAGTGGATTTGTTTTTTTCTATATGCTTTAGATTATATTTATTCTTCTGTAGCTACTTTAGAATTTACTGCGGCTTCAGATTCAGTTCTTTTTTTAATTCTAACTTTTGGTTCAGATGGTAGTCCAAACAAAGGAACAAATCTATCTAATCCAGTTAAAGTAAGTATTAATATAGAACTAACTGCTACCATGGCCATAAAATTATACTTAATGATGTCAATTGCTGAGAATGATGCCAATGGATATACAGCAGAGGCAATCCCTACATAGAAATTCATATAAACATGCCATGGAATTAATTGAGATCCAAATACTCCCAATGCATCTCCAAATGTTGCATTTCTAAGTCTTAAAGTATACATATCTTCTTCACTGGCCTCGACATTATTATCGGTCAATGTCTTTACGATTGGTCCGATGGTAACTATTTGAGCCATTTCATCTGATAGAGCAGCATTACCAGCTACTGAAAGCAGACCATTGGAGAACATAAGCTGTCTAACAGTTTTAACCCTTCTAGATATGAATTTTGAGAGAAATGCAAAGGCGTCCATCTTTGCCATTATACCACCAAATGCACCAACCCACATCATCATTACTATAACCCAGCTTCCTGCATCAGCAAATCCTGTATATATAAGACTTAAAAATCCATCATCACCAGTAATATGAGTAACAGTTCCTGCAAATAGTCCTAAAATTAATGAAGAGATTATACCTATACCTAGACATGCTAGAGTAGGAAGTCCTTTTATAGCTACGGCTATAACTAATACTAAAGGTATAATCATATAAGTAGGTACCCCTTCTTGAACTTGATCTAACAAGGCTATTGCAGAAGGTCTTTCGGCATTAAGGTTGTCCCATACGTCCTGAGGCACTTGGCTGATAGCTTCCCCTGCATTACCAACTACATCAGGTAATCCCATACCGACACTTACACTAAAGAATATAATGGCTGCTATTATTAAACATAGTACAGACCATACCCCTTGGTGTCTAATTCTATGAATAACTTCAACCTTTTGAATACCAGAGCTTACAACAGTAGTATCAGAGATAAGTCCTATATTGTCACCAAAACAAGCTCCTCCAGCTATGGCTGCAGTGGTAAGCATAAGGTTTCCGCCAACTATATGGTTTAACCATAAAAATATAGGTGCACAAGCGGCGAATGTACCCCATGAAGTACCTGTGGCTACTGAAAGTATACCAGTTACAACAAATCCTGTTACAGCCAAAGTCTTACCAGTAAGCCCAAGACTTAGAGCAGTATTGATTATTGCAGCACCAACCCCTGTTGACATAAAAGATTCTGCCATTGCATATGCTGCCATAAGAATAAAGAACACTAATTGCATTTCCTTAACATTGTCAACGGCACTTTCTAATAACTCATGAAAAGAAAATTTCTCCGTGATTGCAGCTACTATAGCAGCATATATTGTAGAAATAGGTGCTGCTAACAATGCATCAAATTCCGACATCATTAGACCTGCCATTAGAAAAACAGGTGAGAACTTAAATAAACCTATCAAAAAACCCATCAAAAATCTCCTCCCTTAGAAATAAATAATTGATAAAAAAATAACAAGAAAATCATAAAAATACATCATACTACAAAAAAATACTAAATCATTTTTTGGTGATAGAAAAATGGTTATAAATCTCAAAGAATACAGGTGTAAAGCATATAGAAAAAGTTAAGACATAAAACCAAAAATGAAAGCAAATGGAAACAAACCTAAATAATAACAATAAATAAATTTGAATAAAAACGCTTTCATTGATACGATTATAACAAAAACTAGAATGCATAACAAGTATTTTTTATTTCCAACCTCTATGATTCATTGCTTTTAATAAAGAATATTGGTTTTTTTCTAGGTTTAATATACATTGAGATAATGAAATGTCAAGTTTTGAGGGTTTTTGTCCTTTAATTATTTTTTTGTATGAATCATATAATTGTTTCTCAGAAATAAATAAATCATGTAACATTTCTTTTTCGGATAAGATGGTGGATAAGTACATTTAAATTACCTCCAGTTTTCATTTAAATGCTTAAGAATATTTTCATAATTTTTCTTGTGGATTTGACTTGCATTAAAGCAAAGGTTTTTTAGTTCGCTATCATAACACATATTACTATATAGGATGTATTTTTTTGATAATAGCAGTTCTCTTTCTAGATGCTTTTTTAATTGATCCATAAATACACTCCTTTAGTCAATTAATACGGATTATCAAATGTTTTTCATAGAATATTATCTCTCAATATAAAAAATATATAGCAAGAAAAAAACTCACTGAAAACAATAATATAGCTTTAATGATAAATTTATCCGTTTTTTCATATATAAAAGATTCTAAAATAAACTACGAACTACAGACTACAAACTAATATATCAACTACTAACTACTTTTTTTGAAATATGATATAATAATAAGAAAAAATTCTGTTGGGAGAGATATTTTGGTGATAAATAAAAAGCTTGATAAGTTAAAAAATATCATTAAAGAAAAACAAAAGATTGCTGTAGCATTTTCGGCAGGTGTAGACAGCACTTTTTTATTGAAAGTTTGTAGAGATGAATTGGGAGATAATGTTGTAGCAATAACAGTAAATGCCCCTATGCAACCTAGAAATGAGATTGAAGATGCAAGAAAATTGGTTAAAAGTTTAGAAGTAAAACATATTGAAATAAATCTAGGCTATAGTAGATTTCAGGAAATTATGGACAATCCTCCCAATAGATGTTATTTATGTAAAAAACAAATTTTCACTACAATAATAGAAAAGGCAGAAAGTATTGGAATAGAGTATATTGCTGATGGTTCTAATATGGATGATTTAGGTGATTACAGACCTGGAATGAAGGCTTTAAAGGAGCTGGAAGTTATAAGTCCATTATTAGACGCAGAATTGACCAAAGATGATATACGAAATCTATCTAGGGGAATGGGACTTCCTACATGGGATAAACCGGCATTATCCTGTTTGGCAACCAGAATACCCTATGGTAATAAAATCACCATGGAGAAATTAGAAACTATAGAGAAGGCAGAGAATTATCTTAAGCTATTGGGTTTTAAACAATTTAGAGTAAGGCATCATGGAGATATTGCTAGGATAGAGATTTCTATGGATGAAATGTGTAGATTTTTAGATTTAGAGATATTTAAAAAGGTGACTAAAGGTATAAAAAAAATGGGTTTTAAGCATGTAACTTTGGACCTAGAAGGATATAATAGAGGTAGTATGAACTGGGTTGTCGAAAAGGAGGAATACTAAAAAAGATGTCATATATTCGGAATATATTGGAGCAATTGAAATCAGGAGAGATAGATATAGATAATGCAGTTAATGAATTAAAAGATATGCCCTTTGAAGACTTGGGATATGCCAAAATAGACCATCATAGGGAGATTAGAAATGGCTACCCAGAAGTGATATATTGTGAAGGTAAAGAGATAGAGCATATAAAGGGTATAGTTGATAAAATGCTTATAAAAGATACAAATATATTGGCTACCAGGGCAGATAAAGCTGTATATGAAGCATTAAAAGATATGGATGAACATATAACGTATTATGAATTGGCCAGGATAGTAGCGATAAAGAAAAAAGAGATTGAAATGAGTAAAAATAAAGTTTTAGTGGTTACGGGAGGGACATCGGATATACCTGTGGCTGAAGAGGCGGCTATAACGGCTGAATTTTTAGGGAATACTGTGGAAAGATTATATGATGTGGGCGTTGCAGGGATACATAGACTTTTAGCTAATATAAAGGTATTAAATGATGCATCAGTAATAATTACTGTAGCAGGAATGGAAGGTGCCTTGGCTAGTGTTGTGGGTGGATTAGTAGATAAACCAGTAATTGGCGTTCCAACCAGTGTTGGATATGGGACTAATTTTAATGGAGTATCTGCATTGCTTACGATGTTAAATAGCTGTGCCAGTGGTATTGGAGTAGTAAATATAGATAATGGATTTGGAGCAGCATATTTAGCCAGTACTATAATAAGACAGATAAAAAATAGTCGGTAGTTAGTAGTGTGTAGTCCGTAGCACAATAAAGAAAATAGCAGGATTATATCAGTCTAATGACAAAGGTATAAAAACAGTTACTAATCTCAAGAATTTGAAAAATATGAAGAAACGAGAGAAAATAGGATTGCAAACTCGCTTAGGCTCAAACAGTGCAATTCTAACAATTTTCTCCCTTATTCTATATCTTCACAAAACCTTAAGAAATGTTCCTTTATATTGTATACTTTTATCATAAATATACGTTTGTTAACAATCATAGAGAACCGTAAGGTTCTATACTATAGACTAAGAGCTAAGAGCTAAGAACTAAGAACTAAGAACTAAGAGCTAAGAACTAAGAGCTAAAAAAAGAGGAGGGATAAAATGGAAGAGAAAATACTATATTTTGATTGTTTGGCAGGAATAAGTGGTGATATGACCATAGGGGCTCTATTGGATTTAGGTATTGATAATGAAAAATTTATAGAAGAGTTGGAAAAACTAAATATAGATGGATATGAGTTGGAGATTAAAAATGACCAAAAAAATGGTATAACAGGAACTGACTTTAATGTAATAATTAAAGAACATCATCAACATAATCATAGTCATGACCACGATCATCATGCACATAGTCATGTCCATAGAAATTTAAAAGATATAGAAGAAATAATAGATGCTAGTCAATTAAATAACTATATAAAGGATTTAAGTAAGAAGATATTTAAATTTGTAGCAGAATCTGAGGCAAAAATTCATAATAAGGATATAAATAATGTACATTTTCATGAAGTGGGGGCGATAGATTCAATAGTGGATATAGTGGGTACTGCCATATGTATAGATATGTTAGAATTTGATAAAATATATGCCTCTCCTTTACATATAGGTACAGGATTTGTGAACTGTGCCCATGGTAATATTCCTGTTCCAGCACCTGCTACATTGGAAATTTTAAAGGGCGTGGAGGTCTATTCTACAGGGATAAAATCTGAGCTTGTAACGCCTACTGGAGCTGCTATAATAAAGGCATTGGCTGAGGAGTTTATACCAATTCCCAATATGACCATGGAGAAAATAGGTTATGGGTTAGGTAAGAAGGATTTAGAAATAACTAATGTATTAAGGATATATATGGGTAAAAAAAAACTGACTCAGAATTAAATATATTAGAGACAAATGTAGATGATATGAATCCAGAATATTATTCCTATATAATGCCCAAACTCTTAGAAGAGGGGGCAAAGGATGTATATATGGCTAATATAATGATGAAAAAAAATAGGCCTGCTATTAAGCTTACGGTATTATGTGAAAGTGATGATGTAAAAAATATGGAGGATATATTGTTTAAAGAAACAAGTACATTGGGAATAAGAAGGTATAAAGTGAAAAGGACAGAGCTTGAAAGAAAATTTATTAAAATAAAGACTAAATTTGGTTTAGTGACATTAAAATTAGGATATAAAGAAGGGAAAATATTAAAATATAGTCCAGAATATCAAGAGTGTCAGGAGATAGCCAAGGGTTTTGATATTCCTATAAATAAGGTATATAAAGAGATAATACATAGTGCCAAAAAATATTTTGAGGTAGCTAAATTATATTATTCTTGACAACAATATGAGATTTTGTTAACCTAAAAAGAACTTATATATAAGACTCATATATCTCCTGGAATATGGCTAGGAAGTTTCTACCAGATGACCGTAAATTGTCTGACTATGGGTGGAATTCAACGAAATTATTAATCTGCCATGTATTCCACTCATTTTAAGGGATACATGGTTTTTTGTATTTATATTTTACTATTAAAGATAGAGGAGGAAAATACAGTGGAAAAGTTTATTGGAGAAGGATTAACCTTTGATGATGTACTTTTAGTACCTGCTAAATCTGAGGTTCTACCTAAAGATACACAGCTTAATACAAAATTAACTAAAAAGATTAGATTAAATATTCCTATGATGAGTGCGGGAATGGATACTGTTACTGAGGCAAAAATGGCCATAGCAATGGCTAGAGAAGGTGGCGTTGGAATTATTCATAAAAATATGTCTATTGAAAAACAGGCATTGGAAGTAGATAAGGTAAAGAGATCAGAACACGGAGTAATAACAGATCCCTTTTATTTATCACCAGACCATTTAGTAAGTGATGCCTTAGAACTTATGGAAAGATATCGTATATCGGGTGTACCTATAACCGATGAAAAAATGAGATTAGTAGGAATTATAACCAATAGAGATATAAGATTTGAAGTTGATACAAGCAAAAAGATCGATGATGTTATGACTAAAAAGAATTTAGTTACAGCAAGAAAAGATATAAATATGGAAGAAGCTCAAGAGATATTGAGAAGTCATAAAATAGAAAAATTGCCTTTAATAGATGAAAAGGGTCTATTGGCAGGATTAATAACTATTAAAGATATAGAAAAATCTATAAAGTATCCCAATGCAGCCAAAGATGACAGTGGTAGACTATTGGCAGGAGCGGCAGTTGGTGTTACAGCAGATGTTATGGACAGGATAAAGGCATTGGTGGAAGCCAAAGTAGATATAATAGTTGTAGATACAGCCCATGGACATTCTAAAGGGGTAATTGAAACGGTAGCAAAAATAAAGACTAATTTTCCAGATTTACAATTAATCGCAGGTAATGTGGCGACGGCTGCAGCTACAGAAGACCTTATAAAGGCAGGAGTAGACGCAGTAAAGGTAGGTATAGGACCTGGATCCATATGTACAACAAGGGTTGTAGCTGGAGTAGGAGTACCTCAAATAACTGCTATAATGAATTGTGCTAGTGCTGCTAAAAAATATGGAATACCTACTATAGCTGATGGAGGCATTAAATATTCAGGAGATATAGCTAAGGCATTAGCGGCTGGTGCAGATGTAGTTATGATAGGTTCTTTACTTGCAGGAACTGAAGAAAGCCCTGGAGAAACTGAATTATACCAAGGTAGAAGGTTTAAGGTATATAGAGGTATGGGTTCTATGGCAGCTATGGCTGAAGGCAGTAAAGATAGATATTTCCAAGAGGATGCAAAAAAACTTGTACCAGAGGGTATAGAAGGTAGAGTTGCATATAAAGGACCCATTAGTGACACTGTATATCAATTGGTAGGAGGACTTAAGGCAGGTATGGGATATTGTGGTGCTGGAAATATTAGAGATTTGAAAGAAAAGACTCAATTTGTAAGGATAACCAATGCAGGACTTATAGAAAGTCATCCCCACGATATCCACTTGACAAAAGAAGCACCTAATTATAGTAGAAGTTAGATAATATAATATTTGGTAGTTCGTAGTCGATAGTTGAAATCCTACGGATTTCTATTCTTTGCCTAAGAACTAAGAGTTAATAATTAAATGGAGCTAAGAATTAGAAAAAGAAAGGGTTGAGGATAATTGAATAATGATCTTGTATTAATTATGGATTTTGGAGGTCAATATAGCCAATTGATAGCAAGAAGGGTAAGGGAAGCAAATGTATATTGCGAGATAGTACCCTATGATTATAGTATAGAAGATATAAAGAAAAAGGCACCAAAGGGCATAATATTTTCAGGTGGTCCTGCCAGTGTATATGCAGAGAATTCTCCTAAATGTCATGAAGAAGTATTTCATTTAGGTATTCCAGTTCTTGGTATATGTTATGGTGGACAATTGATGTCTCAAGTTTTTGGAGGAAAGGTAAATAGAGCGGATTCTAGAGAATATGGTAGAGTTGAACTAAATATATTAGATGACGAAGGCATATTTGAAGGTATAAAACAAGATATATTGTGTTGGATGAGTCATACAGACTTTATAGAGACTCCTCCTGAAGGATTCGATATTACGGCTACCACTGAGTTCTGTCCTGTTGCTGCAATGGCAAATAAGGATAAAAAACTTTATGCGGTACAATTTCATCCAGAGGTAGAACATACTGAAATGGGAAGAGAGATACTAAATAATTTCCTATACAATGTATGTGAAATTAGTGGTGATTGGAATATGGGCGATTTTGCTACTGAAACCATAGAGGCTATAAAGAATGAGATAGGAGATGGAAAGGCATTGTGTGCCCTTTCAGGTGGAGTAGATTCATCAGTTGCAGCAGTATTGGTTCATAAGGCCATAGGTAAAAACCTTACCTGTGTTTTTGTTGACCATGGTCTGTTGAGAAAAAATGAAGCAGATCAAGTGGAAGAGGTATTTAGAAATAAATTTGATATGAATTTAATAAGGGTTGATGCTAAAGATAGATTCTTAGGGAAGTTAAAAGGTGTTACAGACCCTGAGAGAAAGAGGAAGATTATAGGAGAAGAATTCATAAGGGTATTTGAAGAAGAAAAGGCTAAATTAGGAAAGATTGATTATTTGGTACAGGGAACTATATATCCCGATGTAATAGAGAGTGGAACTGACAAGGCATCGGTCATAAAAAGTCATCACAATGTTGGAGGACTTCCTGAGGATGTAGACTTTAAACTAGTGGAACCTTTAGATCAATTATTTAAGGACGAAGTAAGAAAAGTTGGTAAAGAACTCAATATTCCCGAGGAAATAGTAGAGAGACAACCATTCCCAGGGCCTGGACTTGCCATTAGAGTATTAGGTGAAATTACAGAAGAGAAGCTTAAAATAGTTAGAGAGGCCGACTGGATATTTAGAGAAGAGATAAAGAAGGCAGGATTAAACAAAGTGATTTGGCAATATTTTGCAGCATTGCCAAATATAAAGAGTGTAGGAGTAATGGGTGATGAAAGAACCTATAGTCATACCATAGCATTGAGGGCAGTAACATCCTCCGATGGAATGACAGCAGATTGGGCAAGGATTCCCCATGAAGTATTAGAGAAAATCTCTAATAAGATAGTAAATAATGTGGACGGAGTAAATAGAATAGTATACGACATAACAAGCAAACCACCATCAACAATAGAGTGGGAATAACATTATAAAACCCTGAAAGCCTTGATTTTCCAAGGCTTTCAGGGTTTTAATTTGTCTTGTGATACTAATATGATACTATTTATTATTTTCAGGGGTTTCTGTATTCTCAAATTTATCATTTATTACTGCCAAACGGTTTGCCACTTCCCCATGTTTATTTGGATATAAATGCGAATAGGTCTGAAGCGTTGTTTCTATATTTTCATGCCCTAATCTTTCAGAGATCAGCAAAGGTGAAAAGCCTTCTTCAATGAGAAGTGAAGCATGTGAGTGTCTAAGATCATGAACCCTTATTTTCTTCACACCTGAATTCTTGCATCCACGTTTCATTTCACTATGCAAATATGACTTTGTAACTGGAAATAAGCGTTCATGGGGGTCATAGTCATATAGTTTGGAAACATAGTCCTTGATCATATCACAAATGAAATCAGGTATAGTGATGATCCTTTTGCTTTTGGGTGTTTTGGGTTCCAAGATCAGATCTTCACCTTCATGCCTTGCATAGTTCTTTGAGATTGAAACTGTTTTATTTTCAAAGTCAAAGTCATCCAAGGTGAGTGCTAAACATTCACCTGATCTCATACCAGTCCAAAATAACAATTCAAATATTACCTTTGAGATTGGCTTATCAGAAACAAATAACATGAACTTCTTGAATTCTTCAGTTGTCCAAAATTTCATTGAATCAGCATTCTTTTTCCCCATAGATCCACAAACCCTTGCAGGGTTGGATGGTAGCTTGTAATATTTACACGCAAAGTTGAAGATAGCTGAAATCTGATTGTGGACAGTTGTTTATGATATCCTAAAAGTACCCCAAATTCTAATTGAAAATTCCCCTAGAGGAAATATATAATAACCCTATGGCAATTCATAGGGGAGGCAAGGGGATGATCAATTTAATGGACAAACAGAAAATAATAATAGCTAGTTTTTTAGATGGTAAATCTCAGTGGGAAATACATAGAGAAACTGGATTTGCTAGAAAGACAATTAGAAAGTATATTAATGAATATGAAGAAAATAAAGTGAAACTTTTAGAAGGAGATGGAGATAAGTTAATTCTGACTGAAGATATTGTAGCTCCACCTAAATATGATA
>NZ_JHVL01000010.1:0-12925 GCF_000620125.1 Clostridiisalibacter paucivorans DSM 22131
GGCAAAATGTAATGAAGAAATGGAACAGAAACTATAAAAACTGGGACTTAGTCCTTAATCAACTAATGATATTCTTTAAAGACAGAATAGATGCTTTTGTTCTGTAAGTTATCATTAGAAACCATTTCTTCATTAATAAAGATTATTGCCAAAACCATAAGATTTTATGAATATAATCATATAGCTTTGGCAATTCTATAATCAAAGTTAGTATCAATTTTGTTCTATATTATTTAATTTAATAGTTATTGTCAGATTGGATTTAAACTTCCTAAAAGCACAAAGTTATTTACAGACTCTTAAAACCTAAAAATCAATAGTTATTGGATGATTAAATCTAAAGAAAAATAATTGCCAACTATTACTTGACAGTAACTATCATTACTCTGTCATTACTATTTACATATTTTTTTGATATTCTTATTTTATATGTCTTATCTTTAGTAAAAGAATAAACTAAACTCTCATAGGTTTCTTTATCTAAATTTTTAGATTGGGTCTTCTTTGCAAAAACTACAGGCACTTTAAAATATTGAGCAGTAATAGATGCTATAGCAATGCCAGATGCCTCAATAGTAAGTATTTTATTTATCTTATTGTCTCTTAATCTTTTATAAAATTCTTTACCTATATCATTTAAAAATTCCACATCTAATTGATGATTTAAAAAATTATCAACTTTCAATATATCCTTACCGCTTACCCTGCCTTCTTTAAGAATTTTATCCTTTAGTAAATACATATTTTCCCTCCTATAAATAAAAAACTCCCTTTTTTTAAAAAAAGGGAGTTTATAGTACAATCCTGTACAAAAATAAAAAGATATCAAATATATACAGAACTAAAATATAAACACCCATAGTCAGATCATTTACGGTAATCCGGTAGAAACTTGTGGACCATATCTCCAAAATTATATGAGTGAACATTCATTTAGTTTTTTATATAGATTGTTCGTCATTTGATACCATTTTACATTATATTCTTTTAAAAATCAATAGTTATTTTATTTAATAAAATAACTATTAACTCTCTATACCTTTTCTAGCTTTCACACCTTTATTATAATAATGTTTTACTTCCTTCATTTCAGTTACTAAATCAGCCATATCTATTAATTCTTTAGGTGCATATCTTCCAGTCAAGATTACTTCCACATTAGGTTTTCTATTTTCCAATGCCTCTATTACATCGGATACTTCAAACAATTTAAAATACAATGCTATATTTATCTCATCTAATACTACTACATCATATTCTCCTTTTTTAAGTATCTCTTTACAAATAGCCAATCCCTCTTTTGCTATTTTTTTATCTTCTTCTTCTGGATCTCTATAGATAAAACATTCCCTACCGAATTGACGGATCTCAAATCCTGAAAGGATTTTCTCCGCCTTTACCTCACTATATTTCATTCCCTTTACAAATTGACCAAAAAATACTTTTTTACCAGCACATACTGCCCTTAAAGAAAGTCCCAGTGCTGCTGTAGTTTTTCCCTTTCCATTACCTGTATAAATCTGAATATACCCCTTATCCATACCTTTATCATCTCCTCTTTTTTTGAGGGGCCATATGGATTGCTTCTCCTGTTATTCCCATCAATGCCTCCATAAAAGACTCTGATACAGTAGGGTGTCCATGGATGATATCAGAAAAATCTTCTACTTTAAGTCCCTTAGCTATTGCTATTGTCCCCTCATGGATTATATCCGATGCATGGGGAGCTATTATATGAACTCCTAATATCCTATTGCTTTCATCCGCTATAATTTTCACAAATCCATCAGTTTCTCCCATAGTAATGGCCTTTCCATTGGCACCTATCATAAATTTACTAGTCTTATAATCTATGTCTTTATCCTTTAAATAATCCTCTGTATACCCTACCGAAGCCACCTCTGGAGTTATATATACACAACTAGGTATTACATCAGTATTTTTAATATTATTTACACCCATAATCCCCTCTGCTGCTATTATACCATGATGAGATGCCACATGGGCAAGCATAGCTCCTCCTATTACATCTCCTATGGCATATATGTTTTTCACATTGGTTCTAAAGTTTTCATCTACTTTTATACCTTTATTATAACTCACACCTATCCTATCTAATCCTAAACCTTCTATAAAGGGTCTTCTTCCTGTAGATATAAGGGCCTTTTCAGATTTCAATATCCTTTCTCCCTTTTTGCCTGACACCGTTAAATTCAATCCATATTCTACAGACGCTATCTCTTCTACAGTAGTATTAGTTAATATCTTTATACCTCTTCTTTTAAGATAACTAGCCAGTCTCTTGTATATATCCTTATCAAAATTATTCAATATATTTGGTAAAGACTCCACTATAGTTACTTTAGTACCCATAGCATTAAATATACCTGCAAATTCTAATCCTATAACTCCACCACCAATTACTGTTAAAGATTCAGGAATTTCTTCAAACTCTAACAATTCACTACTAGTCAAAACCCCATTACTCTCTATCCCTTTAATGGGTGGTACAAAAGGTTGTGAACCTGTGGCTATAATCATATAGTCAGTATTTATATTTATAACTTTCCCATCTTCTTTTACTACTGATACATTGTATTCGTCTTTAATCGTAGCATTGCCTTTAATGATATCTACACCATTTGATTTGAGAAGAACTTTTATTCCACCCACTAATTTGTCTACAACATCCGATTTTCTTTTTTGTAACATATTTACATCTATATTGTAATAGTCTACCATTATTCCAAAATCTTTACTATTATTTATCATATTTATTACTTCTGCACTTTTATATAATGCCTTTGTAGGTATACATCCTCTATTTAAACAAGTCCCACCTAAGTCCTGTTTTTCTACCAATGTTACCTTTGCACCCAGTTGAGAGGCCCTGATAGCGGCAACATATCCGCCAGGGCCTCCTCCTATAATTAATATCCTTTTATCCATTCTCACACCTACCTTTGTTATTAACCTTGCCATTTTAGTATAGGTTTTCTCGCTGCCTTTACTTCATTTACCCTTTTTACTGGAGTAGTTTGAGGAGCAGATTTCAATATTTCTGGATTTTCCTTTGATTCATCAGCAATCTTTATCATGGCATCTATAAATTTATCCAATGTTTCCACGCTTTCCGTCTCAGTAGGTTCTATCATAAGGGCTTCACTTACAATCAATGGAAAATATATAGTTGGTGGATGATATCCATAATCTAAAAGCCTCTTTGCAACATCTAGTGTAGATACATTAAGTTCTCCTCCCTTCACTCCTGACAGTACAAACTCATGTTTGCATAGTCTATCAAATGGTAGGTTATAATGACTCTTTAGTTTTTCTTTTAAATAGTTGGCATTTAATACAGCTATTTCACTAGCCCTTTTCAAACCTTCTCCTCCCATAGTTAACATATATGAAAGGGCCCTTACCAACACTCCAAAATTCCCATAATATTCTTTAACCTTGCCAATTGAATGGGGCCTATCATAATCAAATTTATAAACTTTTCCATCGTAATCTACCGCTGGAACAGGAAGAAACTTTTCTAACTTTTCCTTCACACCTACAGGTCCACTACCAGGTCCTCCTCCTCCGTGGGGAGTAGAAAGGGTTTTATGAATATTTAAATGAACCACATCAAATCCCATATCTCCAGGTCTAGCTGCCCCCATTATTGCATTCATATTTGCTCCATCATAATACACTAATCCTCCTACATCATGGATGATCTTTGTAATCTCTAATATATCTTCTTCAAACAATCCCAATGTATTGGGATTGGTCAACATTAATCCTGCAATATCTTTATCAGCAATCTCACGCAATGCATCTATATCTACGAGTCCCCTCTCATCAGATTTGACTTCAACTATATCAAATCCTGCTACAATGGCACTGGCAGGGTTAGTTCCATGGGCTGAATCTGGTATTATTATCTTGGTTTTATTCTTATCTTCATTATAGTCATGGTATGCCTTTATCAGCATAAGCCCTGTCAACTCTCCATGGGCACCCGCTGCAGGCTGTAATGTAAATCTATCCATACCTGTAAGCTCACATAAATTCTTATCTAATTTATGCATAAGTTCCATATTTCCTTGTACTGATTTCTCAGACTGATATGGATGAGTATAGACAAAACCTTCTAATTTAGCCATTTCTTCGTTTCTTTTGGGATTATATTTCATCGTACATGACCCCAATGGATAAAATCCTGTATCCACTCCAAAATTTTTATTAGATAATAGAGTAAAATGCCTTATTACATCGACTTCACTTACCTCCGGCAATTCCGCTGGTGACTTCCTTATATAGTCATTGGGAATAAAATCTTTTATATCTTTATTCTCCACATCATTTTCAGGTAATGAATATGCCCTCCTGCCCTTTTTAGATAATTCAAATATTAGGTTATTATATTCTTTCATTTTATCCCCTCCAAAACCTCAACTAATGTATCTATCTCCTTCTTAGTTCTCTTTTCTGTAACACAGTATAAAATTGTATCTTTCTGTTGAGGATAATCCTTCTCCAATAGATATCCACCTAATATATCTTTTTGATATAATTTTTCATTGATAGTTTCTGCATCCACATTTGCTGCTATGCTAAACTCTTTAAAAAATGGCTTATTAAATGCATCCCTATACTTACCACTCCTTGTTATGAGTTCATGGGCATAATGGGCCTTTTGAAATGACATCTCTGCCACTTCCCTAATACCTTCTTTGCCTAAAACTGTCATATATACAGCTGCCGCCAATGCATTTAATGCTTGATTAGAGCATATATTAGATGTGGCCTTTTCCCTTCTTATATGCTGTTCTCTAGCCTGTAACGTAAGTACAAAGGACCTTTTTCCATCGACATCTTCTGTCTGACCAACTATTCTACCAGGCATCTTTCTCATAAGTGCCTTTTTAACAGCCATAAATCCTAAATAAGGTCCCCCAAAGTTTAATGGATTTCCTAATGACTGTCCCTCTCCCACTACTATATCAGCACCTAAATTACCTGGAGATTCCAATAGTCCCAATGCAATAGGGTCTACTGTCATAATAAATAAGGTCTTTTTATCGCTATGGGCTATTTTTTCGATCTCTTTAATCTCTTCAATTACACCAAAAAAGTTAGGGTATTGTACTATAACTGCTGCTATATCCTTAGACATTTTAGACTCAAGTATTTCTCTATCTGTCTCTCCATCTACCATATCTACTTCTACTATATTTATACCTTGAAATCTAGCATATGTCTTTAACACCCTTCTGTATTCAGGGTGTACAGTCTTAGATACAATTACATCCTTTCTTCTAGTCTTACCCACAGCCATCATCATCGATTCAGCCAATGCTGTAGCCCCATCATATATGGATGCATTTGCCACATCCATATCTGTCAAATTACAAATAAGAGTTTGATATTCAAATATAGTCTGCAGTGTCCCTTGACTTATTTCCGCTTGATATGGGGTATAGGAAGTGTAAAACTCTGATCTAGATATCACATGATTTACTACTGATGGAATATAATGATCATATGCTCCTGCCCCTAAAAAGCAAGTCAAATCCTTTATAGTTTTGTTTTTCTTACTCAATTCCTCCATCAATGTAGAAAGTTCCATTTCAGATAATGGACCATCTATATCTAATTTTTTATTCAATCTTACATTATCGGGTATATCACTAAAAAGCTCGTCTAAAGATGTTAATCCTAATTGAGATAACATCTCTTTTATATCTTCTCTTCCATTGGGTATATAAGGAAACATATTACGCCTCCTCTTCACAGAATTTTTCATATTCCTCTGCACTCAACAATTCATCTATTTGAGTATCATCCAATATCTCAATAGATACAATCCAGTTTTCATAGGGTTCTGTATTTACCAACTCTGGCTCATCCTCTAGATCATCATTAACCTCAATTATTTTACCATCTATGGGCATATTTATATCTGACGCAGCCTTTACTGATTCTACTACTCCAAAGGCATCTCCCAATTCAAATTCATCTTCAACCTCAGGCAATTCAACATAAACAATATCCCCCAATGCATTTTGTGCAAAATCTGTAATTCCTATATATGCCTTATCCCCTTCTACTTTAACCCATTCATGATCTTTTGAATAATATAAATCCTTTAAAGTTTTCATATTTAATTTCCTCCCTTATTTTTTATAATTCTTTGTATAGAATTTTTTACTTATAACTTTAGCCCTTTTTGTTTTCTTTCTTATAGCTATCTGGATTTCACCATCCATATTTACAGTATTGCTCTTAATTAACGCTAAACCTATATTTTTCTTTAAAGTTGGTGAATAATATCCTGTTGTCACTACTCCAATCTCTTCATCTTTATAAATTACTGGATATCCATGTCTAGGAATACCCCTATCTAACATTTCAAATCCAATAAGTTTCCTGTTGCTTCCCTCTGCCTTTTCTTTAACTAATTTATCTTTACCTATAAAATTTTCTTTACCTAATTTCACAAAGAATCCAAACCCTGCCTCTAAAGGCGTTATCTCTTTAGATATCTCATTTCCATATAGAGGTAAAGATGCTTCAAATCTCAACGTATCTCTAGCCCCTAATCCTATAGGTTTAATTCCATCTACTTTACCTTGGGATAAAATACTTTTCCATAACTTTGGAGCATCGTTTGGAGAAAGATATATCTCAAATCCATCTTCACCTGTATATCCAGTCCTAGATATTAGCACATTTACTCCATCTATATATATATCTTTTTTACTAAAAAAGAATTTTATACTACTTAAATCATAATCAGTCATCCTTTGAAGTATCTTTTGAGCCTTTGGCCCTTGAACCGCAAATTGAGCATATTGAGATGATGTATTGTCAATATCTACATCATAAATATTGTTTTCCACCAACCACTGATAATCCTTCTCTGTATTGCTAGCATTGACCACTAACAAAAAATGTTTACTACTAAATTTATAAATCAGTAAATCATCTACAATACCTCCATCGGGATAACACATAAAACTATACATTACTTGATTATCCTTAAGTTTAGATATATCATTGGTTGCTATATACTGAATAAAATCCTCTGACTTTTCTCCCTTCACCTCTATTTCTCCCATATGAGAAACATCAAATATACCTGCATCTTTTCTTACTGATTCATGTTCAGGTATTATACCCTCAAATTCTACTGGTAATGCCCAACCTGAATAATCCACAACTTTTGCTCCAAAGTCATCATAGACTTCAAATAAAGCTGTCTTTTTCAAATTATCCATAACCACCCTCCTCATAATTTAAATTTATAATCAAAAAGGGAATATGATGGCATGACTATACTGGCTGCCTTCATATTCCCCTGTTTCTTTACCTGAGAGTTTCTACAATACCAAAAAGTGTATTGCTCCTTCGGTGCCGATTTACGGACTTTTCAGAGGTTCATCAGGAAACGATCTGTTTGCCTGAAAGTTTCTATGGTGTGTTGGCATATACCCATATTGCTTCTTCGGCTATCTCACTACAAGATATCTCTCGTAACCTTCATCTGAACATTATTTGATTTTTTTTAAAATATATACTATTTAAAATAAAGTATAATATATTATAATTTCATTTTCAATAATTATTTATATATTAACGAAGATATAACATTAAACACATAATATATACTTATATTTTTTAGGTTGTATATTATACTATATTAATTTACAATATTATTAAATAGAATCCTAAGGGGGATATTTAAATGATTATTATAGATACTGAAAACACTAATCCATATTTTAATCTTGCGGCCGAAGAATATGTGCTTAAAAACTTTGACGAAGATTGTTTTATGCTTTGGCGAAATAAAAACTGTATTGTAGTGGGAAAAAATCAAAATACTATTTCTGAAATCAATACTGATTTTGTAAAAAAGCATAATATTCCAGTAGTTAGAAGACTTTCTGGTGGAGGAGCTGTCTTTCACGATTTAGGTAATTTGAACTTTACATTTATAATGAATGAGGGTTCCAATGATTTTAATGATTTCAAAAAATTCGCTACACCTATTATCGAAGTATTGAAAACTCTATCTATAGATGCCAAATTTAGTGGTCGAAACGATATCACTATAGATTATAAAAAGATATCGGGAAATGCCCAATATATTTATAAAGATAGGGTGCTTCATCATGGTACATTATTATTTTCTTCTAATATGGCAGATTTAACTGGGGCATTGAAACCTAAAAATACTAAATTTCAAGGTAAGGGAGTAAAGTCAGTGGCCAGTAGAGTGACAAATATAGAATCTTATCTATCTAAACCCATCTCCCTCGAAACTTTTAAAAAGAAAATTATGGATTATGTATCGGATAAATATAGTAGCGAAAAGATATATACATTTACTGAAAAAGATTTGAACAATATAGACCAATTGGTAAAAACAAAATATGAAACATGGGATTGGAATTATGGTAGTTCACCTAAGTATTCCTTTTTCAACGAAAAAAAATTCCCTGGAGGGACTGTGGAATTTCACATCGATGTAAAAAAAGGTAAAATTCAAAACATAAAATTCTTTGGTGATTTTTTCGGTAAAAAAGACATTTCTCATATAGAAAACAAATTAATAGGCGTTGACCATGATTTTGATAAAATAAAAAAAGTTTTATCATCTATAAATACCCAAGAATACTTTGCAAATATAGATTTAGACAATTTAATTTCAGGTATGTTTTAGTTATAAGTTTTAATTTTTAGAAAACTCTTGTTTTTATTCCTATTTTTATTATATTATATTTATAATAATATCTTTTAGGGAATCGAAGTATTTTTTTGACAAGGGGGAGTCTTTTTATGAATAAACAAGAACTAAATAAGATGTTAAAAAATCTACCTAGATTATTTTTTGGGTTTTTCTTATGTGCATTGGGTATATCTATGATGCTTCACGCAGATTTAGGTATAAGTCCATGGGATATTTTTCATAAAGGACTTTCAACTCAAACAGGACTTACCTTTGGACAGGCATCTCAGTTAACAGGATTATTGGTCATAGGCGTAAGTATTCCTTTAGGAATACTGCCAGGTATAGCCACTATATTAAATATGTATTTTATAGGATTCTTTATAGACCTTATAAATAAAAGTGGTATTTTATCTACTCCCAGTGTTATAATATCAAAATTAATACTAATATACTTGGGGATGATAGTCTTTAGTGCAGGTGTATTTTTTTATCTTAGTAGCAATCTAGGTGCCGGTCCTAGAGATGGACTCATGATAGGTTTGGTTCAAAAATTGAATAAATCTGTATCATTGATAAAAACTGTTATTGAAATATCAGTCCTTATTATAGGTTATATACTGGGAGGACCTTTAGGAATAGGAACTGTACTTATAGCTATTTCATTTGGTACAATACTTCAAACTATATTCAAAATAGGTAAATTTGATGCCAATAGTAATAAACAGCTTAATTTAAAGGAACAATATAAAATCCTTTTTGTTGATGATAGTACAGCTAGTAATTAAGATATGGTTATTGGTTACTCATGTTCAAAAACAAAACCATGGTGTAATTATTACATTGGATTTATATTACTAACTATAGATAAATCATTAAAATCAATTTCTTTATCACTATAAGTAAAAAAGAGAACCCCCTCCTGTATTATATGATCTAAATTATATGTAAAATCATACTCAACATTATTGTAATTACACTGTTTTCTAAAAATACCAACATATATATACGAATATCCTTGTTTGGTATAACTTTGTGAGGATATAGTTCCAGAAAAATATAATCCTTTACTAAAATCTACAGTTTTATGTACATAATTTTCTTTATTTAAAATATTTTTGTTATTTCTTTTTAATGATTTTACTTTTATAGTATTGTTTGTATTATCAAATGTTTCTAATTTAATAATGTGGTGAGAAAAAATCTGAAAAAATGGTGGAATCAATATATTAGGTTGCCTATATCCAATAGAAACTATTCCCATATTAGAGTCTTTTATATATATAATAACCATCATCAATTTTATTCTTTATTTCACCATTATATCCATATTTATAAAGTATTTGGTCTCTTTTTATTCCAATTTTTTGTAATACCAATTGTTCACCAAATAAGTATATGGACAAATACAACAATATATAGGCTGAGATTAAAAATACTAATAATATTTTCAATTTTTTATGCATAATTGTTATCAAAATACATTTAGTATGACTTATTTTCATGAAATTACCTACTTTTTTATAATGTGCTTATTTTTTCTACACTATTTTTAGCTTTCATGCTACTAACAATAGACATAATAGTGCCTCCAATAAATATTAAAAAAAAGATACTTATATTAAAAGAAAGTTGAAAACTATTATAATATATGGACAGATTCTTAGAAATATAATAATTACATATCATCAAAATAATAATAAATATTATTAAACTTGAAAAATAACCTATCCATCCAATAACCATTGATTCTAACATAATAATTTTTGAAATAATTTTACTGCTATATCCCAATGATTTTAAAGTACCAATTTCTTTCTTTCTATTTATAACACTATTATATGTGGATAAATATATACTCAATAAGGAAAAGAAACAAAAAATTAAACCTATAAGTGAAATTATCCTAAGCATATATTTTATAATAAAATATGATTTGTCTAAATAAACTTGACGTTCTGTATCAATCATATTTTTATCTAAATACAATTTTAAATCGTCTATTTTAGACGAATCTTTTATTATAACTTTCATAGTTTTAATTTCATTTTCTCCAATACCAATGCTATACATATCTATATTATTATTAACTAATCTAATATCATCTTTGGGTATATATATATGATTTGGACCCTCTCCGTTTACTAAATTATCATATGTTCCAACTACCTCAAAAGTATAATAAAAAGATTTAATAGGCTTTGGTTCTATATCTTGTAAAAAATCATGTGCAAAATATCTTATCGTTATTGTTTTACCAATAAAATTATCACCATTTAAATATTTAATTGCTTGTTGTTTTAATTTACTAGTATCTATGTCATCTGGATAAAAATATTTAGGAATAATCCCCACTTTAGTATCATTTTCTTCAAAATGTTTACCGCTTACTATTAATCTTTCGATACCTTTATGACCTAATGCTATTGAAAGATGTGCTTCATTATGAAATAAATCTCTAGGATTAATAACCGTCCCACCTTGATTCCCACTATCTTCATATATATCTATAACATCATTATTATTAATCAATAAATTCTTTATTTTCTGCTTTGTTTTGAAATCATCTTTAGATAATTTAATATTTAAAGTCCTATAACCAAATGTATTAAAAACATGTTTATCCGTGTATTGATAAAATGATACCAATAAACAATTAGCTATAAATAAAATCATAAAAGAAATCCAAAATAAAAATATATCAAATCTTATACGTTTTCTTTTTAATAAATTTGTATATGCAATCTTAAAATAGTATCTACTTTTCATATGTATCTCCTTTAGTTTCTTAATAATAGTATTGGCGATATCTTTTTTATTTTCTTCACCATGTTAAGAGATGAAATAAATATAAGTATTAATAAAGTTACAAATATTAACAAATACATACTAGGATTTATTACGATTTTTGTACCTATCAAAATATCCTTAAATTTAGCATTAATTACAGGATTTATTATAGTATATATACTAAAATTACTTATAATGCTTGCAAATACAAAACTTATAAACCCAAATATATAAGACTCTACTAAAATAATCTTAAACAAAGTTTTATTACTATACCCAAATGCTTTAAATATTGCTAAATCATTAATTCTTTCATTTATTGAATTAGATAAAACAATACATAATACTATAAAATTAAGAATAATAATAACAATAAACATAATTAAACTCCCGTATTTAATAGTTTTAATTACAGGAATATTTATAATATCATCAGAATTGAAAATAATTGTAAAATAGTCTTTCTCTTTAAGTTGTTTAACTACACTATCCATATTTTTATAGTCATCAATAGTTATTGTTACATTATTTTTTGAAGAAGATTGATTGATTATGGCATCAGAAATTTCAGATATATTGTTAAATATACTCATATAATCAATTTTCTCTGATGTTTTATGATTTGAATTAACATGTACAATAAATTGCCTATATCTCAATTGACTATTAATATTCTCATCAATTGATATATGAGAAATATATGCAATTGCCGAGGTGATAAAAAGCATTACTATACATAAAGTTATAAATAAAATATAAATGATTGTCCTTATTTTGTTTCTTGCAACATTATGCATTGATAATTTATATATATTTTTTATTTTCATAGAATTCATACCTTCATATTTGATTTTTTAAGTGTATTTATAATCGTTATACTAAAACTACGTTTTATTGCCCTAACACTTCCAATAAGTGGCAGTAGGATGCATAAAAGAGCTGATAAGCAAAACCATCTCATATTTATTATTACTTCTTCATTTACAAGATATATTGAAGCATTAACTTTAATTAATTGATTTAAAACTATCAGTATAATTAAAGTTAATATAGTACCAATAAACATACTTGTTATACTGGTAATACTTAGAGTATAATTTTAGTAGGCAAAAAGGACAAAAAATAAAAAAGATGCCTTAAGGCATCTTTCATATACATGCATCATCCAATATAATAGTATCTGCGAAGAAAACTAGAAAGTTAGGTGATTACATGTATAAGATAAGTTTAAAGGAAATGGATATAAATTTCAAGGATTTAGAGAAAAGGATTTATGAATTTGTTTGCCGTCAGGCATGTGAAATAATCACAGAGCTACTTAATCAACTAGATGATGAGCTAATGAAAGAAAGAGATAAGAAGATATATAGAAATAAAGGTTTCAAGAAAACATGTATCAAGACAGTAATG
>NZ_JHVL01000010.1:12935-89675 GCF_000620125.1 Clostridiisalibacter paucivorans DSM 22131
ATAGCTTTGGCAATTCTATAATCAAAGTTAGTATCAATTTTGTTCTATATTATTTAATTTAATAGTTATTGTCAGATTGGATTTAAACTTCCTAAAAGCACAAAGTTATTTACAGACTCTTAAAACCTAAAAATCAATAGTTATTGGATGATTAAATCTAAAGAAAAATAATTGCCAACTATTACTTGACAGTAACCTGGTAATAGTAGCATTTGTAATAATTATATTTCTAATGATATTATTAGTATATCCCATTGATTTTAATAATCCTATTTCCATTGTACAATTTTTAATAGCTTTTATGGTTGTTATCATTATATAGCTACCTCCAATTCCAAACACAAATATACTTAACAAATTTCCAAGTACATATATATATCTTGCTAATTCACCTATATAACCTACCTTTGCTTGTCTTTTAAAATATACATTATTATTTTTTAAATCTTCAATTACTGTGTCCATATGTGCATAATTATCTACTAATGCATATATTTGTTTACTTTCAGTTTGTTCATTACTGTTTTGCTCAATATTTGTCTGTATTTTTTTCATATCTTTATAAGGAATATAAATATCGTAAGATTCATTAAGCGTATTAACATTATCATAAACACCGATAACTTTAAATGTATAATTATATGTTCTATTAATTTTAAATGTAGTATCCATATAATCATAGGAATAATATTCAACCGTTATAGTTTTATCTATATAATTTTCTCCATTCAAATACTCTATATCATCTTTTAAAAATTTAGTTTCATTAAAGTAATCTGGATAAAAATATTTAGGAATAACGGCAACATTTGTATCCTCTCTAATTGCCCTTCCAGCTATTATTTCTTTTGAAATTTCTTTACTATTACTATGCAATCCTATCTTTATTTATTGAAGTCTCTCCAAATATCTCTTCTGAATTAACTACATCAAATAAATTAGGCATGAAATATTCATGAGCTTCTATAATCCTATTATTATTACTTATGATTCTATATATTTCTTCTTCTAATCCTTTTTCCCATATCATAAAAGGTTCAGAAAGTAATGTTCTATGTAGTGGAGTATTTACAACTTTCTTATCAATATAGCTCTGTATAGAAGTTGATATGGAGCTCATTGTAAGTAGTATGGTAAACGCAATTGATATTAAAATAATATTAATTATCACAGACTTTTTATTCCGAATAATATTGAAATAAGCCATTTTAAAATAATATTTCATGTCCATTTATTTCTCCTCCAGACATCCATCAGACATGTGATATATCTTATCTGCATAACTGTCAATAACCTCATTATGAGAAACCACTATAACACTTTTGCCTTGTCTAGTTAACTCCTTTAATTTATTAAGTACTATCGTTTCATTATTAGTATCAAGATTGCCTGTAGGTTCATCTGCAATAATGCACTGAGGATCGTTGGCTAAAGCCCTCGCTATAGCAACACGCTGCTGTTCTCCAGCAGATAATTCTCTTGGAAAATGATTAATCCTGTTGCTTAAACCTAAAGAATTTAATAAATTAATTGCTTTCTCTTTCAAATCAACTTTTCCATATTCAGGATTAATATACATAGGAATCATTACATTTTCAAATGCTTTTAAACTAGGATTAAGATAAAATGCTTGAAATATAAATCCAATTTTCTTCATTCTTATTTTTGCTCTTTCATCTTCTTTTAATTTAGAAACATCTACATTGTTTATATAAATTTCTCCTGAATTAGGAGTATCAAGCAATCCTAACATGTTGATTAATGTGGTTTTGCCCGAACCTGAAGGTCCCATAATTCCATAAAACTTGTGATAATCAATATTTATACTAACATCTTTAAGTGCCTTAACATCAGTATATTCTTTATTAAGTTTATATGCCGAAATAATATAATCCATACGTTTTCTTCCTTTCCAAAATATATACCTAATCATTATATGTGCCAAGGAACTTATTATTAATAATAAGTTCCTTGGCATTGATAAAATTATCTGCATTTTTATCAAATTATATTCTACTAAAAAACAATGAATTTATAAAGTCACTTAATCATATGAAGTCATAGTAACATTTTTTGAAGTAAATGTATCACTTTTATATCCGTTTAATGTTTCCTTATAATTATAGTAATTATCAAAGTAGTATCTAAACTTTCCTTTTCCCTGTTTACCATATGAAAAATAATATGTGCTATCTACATTTTTACAATTTTTCCTAATTGTTTTGCAATCTTCATATGAAAAAGTTTTCTTTTTTTCCAGTGTTACATCAACATAATTTTTATCATCATCTCCATTATCGTAACCCCTTGAATCAATATGCATTGACATTTTATGATAAGGTTCAAAATAATCTCTAGTTTGTCCTGTAGCCGAACTTTGCATTGACAACGATAGAGTTGAAGTATATTTTGTTGAATTAGCTAAAGCAGTAATTGAACTTAGTACTAAAACTAATGACAATATTTACATACTAAAATTTTTTTTACCTTCATTTTTATCTTCCTTTCTAAAATATTTTATCTTATACATATCTAATAAACATACGCATAAGACTTCTATATAATAATTGTGCACAAACTATTATATGTGTGAAATATAGACAAGCTATCTATATTTATTATGTTACCATATCATTCCAATTTTGTAAACTAATTTCCTGCAACTACTTTACGACATTTTATTACAACAATATAACTGTATTAAATAACAAAAAAGTTAGTAGGCAACAGTTCGTAGTAAGTAGCTTAATGATGAAATCCATAGGATTTCTACCATAAACTACTAACTACTAGCTAATACCTACTAACTACAAACTCCTCATCCCAACACCACTTCTATATGATGATTATTTTTATCATTTTGTAATTCTATGATATTGTCCTTCACCATCTTGCCATCTATAATCATATATTTTACATTTCTATTTACATTATAGGGATTTTTAACTATTATATGATAATTTGTATCTTCATATCTATAATCTATTTTGTATTCATTCCACACTTTGGGTATGCAGGGTTCTATTTTTATCTTTTTACCCATTTTTCTAAATCCTAAAATATCTCTGACTCCTACTCTATACATCCAACCTGCTGCACCTGTGTACCATGTCCATCCACCTCTACCTATATGTTGGGGATTATAATATACATCTGCAGCAACTACATATGGCTCGACTTTGTAATTACTGGTCTCTATAGGCGTCCTACTGTGGTTTATTGGATTTATCATATTAAAAATCCTAGATGCCTTATCTCCCTCTCCCAATAATGCAAATGCACTTATTACCCAAGTAGCTGCATGGGTATATTGTCCCCCATTTTCTCTAACTCCCGGTACATATCCCTTTATATACCCTGGATTTAATGCTCCATGATCAAATGCAGGAGTAAAGAGTAGGACCATACCATTATCATATTTTACTAAATGAGATTCTACTTCACTCATCGCCTCTATAGATTTAGATTTGTCACCATTTCCTGATATGACAGACCAGGATTGTGCCAATGAATCTATCATACACTCTTCATTTTCTCTAGACCCTAAAGGAGTACCATCATCAAAATATGCCCTTCTATACCAGCTTCCATCCCACGCCTCATTTTCCAAGGCATTACCTATCTTTTCTAATTCATTACTATAATATTCTACTCTATCATAATCTTGTAATCTCTCACATAATGGTATCATCTTAGAAAGTATATAAGATATAAACCATCCCAGCCATATACTTTCTCCTCTACCTTCATTTCCAACCATATTCATTCCATCGTTCCAATCTCCAGAACCCATAAGTGGTATCCCATGGACACCATATTTTAATCCCCTATTTATTGACCTATTTATATGATCATATACCGTTCCTACTTCTGATGAAACAGCAGGTATGCCATACTTTTCATCTTCCCCCTCTTTTAGCAGTTCTCCTTCTATAAAAGGTTCTTTCTCATCCAATATATCATAATCACCTGTTATCTCTATATACTCCAATACTCCAAAGGCCAACCATAGTAAATCATCGGAAAATCTAGTCCTTATTCCTGGACTTCCTTGATCTTCGCCTCCAGGATGCCACCAATGTTGTACATCTCCTTCCTTAAATTGATGTCTACAATGCAGCAATATCTGTTTTTTTGTCAATTCACTATCTAGGTATATGGCATTTACAGAATCTTGCAATTGATCTCTAAATCCATATGCCCCTCCTGATTGGTAAAATGCAGATCTTGCCCATATCCTACATGCAATATTTTGATACATTAACCATCCATTTATCATCAGGTCCATTGATTTATCTGGAGTCTCAATCTGAATACTTGATAGCTCCCTGAGCCAATATTGTTTAATATTGTCTAGTTCTTCTTTGCACGACTGTATATCTCTATATTTATGGGCTATATTTTTTATAGTATCCATATTACTTTCCTGACCAAATATAAAACTTATATCTAAATCTTGATTATGTCCTATCTCTATAGATGTTTGAACACATCCACATGGAGATGTAAATATACCTGTTTCATTGGACAGTCCATCTCTCTTCAGTGCCTCTGGTGAATCTATAGAGCCATCAGCACCTATGAATTCCCACTCATTGCCAGTATAACTTCTAGATAAATTAGATACATCTAAAAAAGAAATATTATTTGAATAATCTATGCTATATTTATTATCCATACAAAATGTCCCTGTGTCTTCATCTATCCAAGTCTTTATATGCTGATTAGTTTTTGTATAGTTTTCTCCCAAAACTGGTCGAACAAAATATGTCAATGTCAATCTTCTGCTGAATCCAGATACATTTTTTATATTTATCAAATTGACCTTTACTGAATCCTTTTCTGGAACAAATACTGTAAGTTTATTTTCAAAACCATGGGTATTATGTTCAAAGGTTGTATATCCCTTTCCGTGCCTTATTATATATTTTCCTTTTTCTCTTATAGGCAAAGGTGTTATACTCCATACATCTCCTGTCTCTTCGTCTCTTATATATATAATCTCTTGGGGTGGATCTGTTACTGGATCATTGGACCACTGAGTTAATCTATTTTTCTGACTATTCTCCGACCATGTAAATCCTGAACCACTTTCTGTAACTATACAGCCGAATTTTTTATTTGATAATACATTAACCCATGGTGCTGGAGTATTAAAACCATCTTTTAACGTTATTATATACTCCCTACCGTCCTTACTAAATCCTCCATACCCATTATAGTAATCTAATGCTATATCCCTTTCCATATCCACATATATTATATTGTTTTTATAAAACTTCTTTATTTTTGGTAATTCATATGGAATTACTGATACCTTTATTTGTTCTTCTATCGGCCCTTTAGTTGAATCCAATATCAGTTTAGAACTTCCAAATATAAGGCATCTGTCTTCCTGAGACAATCCTTCATCATCTATTATAAATATGCCCCCTGAAACATTTTCTAGAGCATTTTCATTGTTTTTTTGTAACCTCTCTCTTATCTCATTTCTAACTTTATTAAAGTATACATCTTTACTATTGATTAAAAATACTAAATCAGTCTCAATACCTAAAATTCTCCAATATGAATGGGCATTTATGGTTTTATCTACGATATCCATATCCTCATCCTCTGATACACTCACCAAAGTTATAGGATTATCACCTGATATTCCATATTTCCAAAGTCCCCTTTGACTCTCTATATTTTTAACAATAAATTCTTTATAGTTCCTTCGTGTGGGACTATTAAATAATATATGAGGTAAAAGCTCTTGGTATAGTGTTATTTCATCAGTGGGTATATTTAGATACTTATATTCTCCTAGCCCTTTCATTTGGATATTTTCAAATACTTTATCTATTACATTGGAATTCTCATACTTCCTAGCTAACCTTATGGCAGATTTCTTATCTTCTGCTATTCCTGTTATGAAACTTAATGTATATTTTTTTCCTGCTTTTATATTCACATTGGTCCTCAATGACATCACAGGATCCAGTACTACAGACTTTGTATTGGTCAATGGAGTATTAATAGATTTAGGACTAGAGATGTCCTTACCTCTACCAATAAAATTATCCCTATTAGTTTCAAAATCTACTTTTAATTCTTCATCTAATACTACTTTATGAATAGCCCAAATACTGTCTTCTTCCTGAATTCTTGGTCTTCTCCATGCCAATAATGTGTTATATTCCTTAATAAAATCTGTTCTAACAAAAAGATTACTAAATGCACTATGGGCTAAATCTCCCAAATGAGAACCTATTACTGGTTCCATATAACTGGTAACCTGAAACTCCACATCTTTTGTACTATGATTGTTCAATGTCACCCTTCTTATTTCAATATTATCTTCAGGTGCAACTATTACTTCTGTTACAGTCTCTATATTATTATCTAATCTTATATACTTGGCTTTATTATCAGAAAATACCACTTTATATCCATCGGGAACCTTATCTATAGGTGCTGTTCCAGCAGACCAGTGGAGTCCCTCTTTCAAATTCTTTATAAATATAAATGTACCATATTGCTCTAAAAGGATATCTTTTCTCCATCTAGTTATTTGAATATCTTCCAACTTACTGTAACCTGTTCCCTTATGGGTAAGTAAAACTGTATATTTTCCATTTGATATCAAATGACAATGAGGTAAAGATTGACCTTCTTCTTCTGTATATATTCTAACATTTTCTTTACGATAATTTTCTCTATCTATATTTATAGGTCCCACATCTTCCTTATGCTGTTTAGTCATCACTGCTGTCAATGGCACTTTTTCCTCTAACAATATTTCCCCAGCTTTTACCATAGGTTCCCTATGGAATCGTTGTTTTATTATATCTTCGCAAATATAATTTACTATAGCTACAAATCCCATCCCTTGATGATGGGCCATATAACTCTTCACTAAACCCTTCTTTTCTCCTTTGGGTACTCTCTTAGTAGTATAATCCATTGCTTCATATAGTCCATATTCTCCCTCCATTTGTTCATCTATTAGCCTATTTATATTCATAGCCACATCCTTAGGAGAAATAGATAATGCCAATAGAGATGAATAAGGTGAAACTACAATATCTTCTCCCAGTCCTCTTTTCAATCCTAAATCAGGGACCCCAAATGCTTTATATTGGTATCTATAATTTATATCAAATCCAAAATATCCAGATTCTGATATCCCCCAAGGTATGCCTTTAATTCTAGCGTATTTTTTCTGTTCCATTATTACAGCATTGTATGTTTCATCAAACAATGTATTCCGTTTATTTTTAAATACCAATAATGGCATAAAATACTCAAACATTGTCCCTGTCCAAGATACCAAACTCCTATATTTACCTAAAGATGTCAATGCCCTAGATAATTTAAACCAATGCTTTACAGGTATTTCTCCCTTTGATATAGCAATAAAGCTAGATACTCTAGCCTCTGAAGCCAATAAATCATAGAATGAAGGTATTAATTTGCCCTCCTCCACATCATATCCCACAGAAAGAAGGTTTCTATTGTCATCATATAAAAATCCAAACTCCATATTATCAAAAAATAATTGAATATCATTTATAAGTTTATCTATTTTGTCTATATACGTATCTATACTATCTATATATTTTAATATATATTCTCTCAAATTTTGATTTTTACCAGCACTGTCTAGTAATTTTTTATAAAGTTTTTTTAAGTCTTTTAAGGACATAGATCTATCTAGTTTATTTAATTCATTTTCTACATCATCTAGCCCTCTATTATTTTCCAATTCAATAATTTCTGTTACCTTTGACTCATCTAAAAATACCATATCTATATCCTTCAGTATTGCTTCTACCATCTTTCTAAACTTCAATATCCATTTTTCTTCACCATTTATTTCTTCTAAAAGCTTATTGAGATTTTCTATAGTTTTTTCAATAGAATAATTGTATTCAAAGTCAATTAGTTGGAAAATATCACTATCTTTTTTATCCTCATATCCTGCTAAATACAAAGTATCTTTTAATCCATCAAAAATAGCTTTATTAATTAAAGGCCTATCTTTGTACTCTATTAATCCCTGTTTCAATACAAGTAAATATGATGCAAAGTTTCCACTATCTACAGTAGAAATAAATACTGGTTTCAAAGGTTCCAAAGTCTTTATGTCATACCAATTATATAAATGTCCTCTATATGTTTCCATATCTTTTAATGTATTTATAGTATTTATCAATTTCTCTACCATATTAGTAATAGTTATATATCCTAGGTCTACTGCTCCAACAATAGATATTAATAAAAATCCTATATTAGTTGGAGACGTTCTATAATCCACTGCATTTTTAGGCTCTTCCTGATAATTATCTGGAGGCAAAAAATTAGAACTTTCATTTACAAATTCTTCATAGTAATCCCATGTCTTTCTAGCTATCCTTCTTATTGTATTTTTATCTTTTTCCTCTAACTGAACTATTTCTTCTTCTTTGTCCTTGCTAATTGTATAAGCTATATATGGTGATATTGTCCATAATACTAAAAGGGGGACTAATAAAAACATATCACTTATTTTAAAGACAAAGATATAGGCTAAATATAAAATAGGTACTAATATACCAATATTCATCTTCCTTATATATCCCATTAAATCACTCTGAGATTTCTTTTCTACATCTTTAGCTGTAGTCCATTGAAGGATATTCTTTTTTGAAATACCCATTCTGTATATAGCCCTTATTATAGCATCACTATATACATATCCTCGATGAAATAAAAAAATTATATTTAATATTGTTCTATACAGATGCTGTATCATATTTCCCTTATTATTTTTATATTGTTTATCATAAAAATAACCTACAATATCTATAAAAAAAGGAAAAAACATAATTAAAGCTATTAATAAAAGCATTGTTCCTATAGCTTTAGGAAATAAAAAACCACCTAATAATATTAATAACACTAAAGAAGGTTCAAAAATACTCCTCCTGATATTATCTAATATTTTCCATTTAGACAGTCTATTTATGGGGCTTTTGCTACTTAGCCAAGATATAATTTGCCAATCTCCTCTTATCCATCGGTGCTGTCTCTTAATATGAGAAATATACTTTTTAGGATAGTCATCATATAGTACTATATCTGTAGCAAGTCCTGTCCTAATATAGCTACCTTCTAACAAATCATGACTTAATACTTTATTCTCTGGTATAGCTTTATCCAATACTTTATTAAATATATGTAAATCATATATGCCTTTTCCTGTAAATATTCCCTCTCGAAATAAGTCTTGATATACATCTGATGCAGCAGTGGTATATGGGTCTAATCCTCCTTGTCCTGCGAAAATCTTAGCAAAATTACTCTCATTTATGCTTTCTATATTTATTCCTATTCTAGGTTGTATGATCCCATATCCCTTTGTCACAATTCCCTTTTCACTATCTAAATATGCCTTGTTTAACGGATGAGATATAGTTCCTATAAGTTTCTTTGCTGTATCAAAGGGCATTCTAGTATCAGCATCTACTGTTATTATATATTTTATTTTATCTTTTATATTATCTATTTCTGGATATATTACATTGTAAGATGTATCTTTAGTACCCGTTAAAACTCTATTTAATTCAACCAAAGCCCCTCTCTTTCTTTCCCATCCCATCCATTTCTTTTCCACTTCAACATAGGATCTTGCTCTATGAAAATAATAAAATAAGGGCTCATTATCATGACTATATTTCTTATTTAAATTTTGTATTTTTTCCTTAGCGTATCTAATTATTTCCTGATCATTGCCATCTATCTTTTTATCATTGTCTTTAAAATCTCCTGCAATAGCAAAATATATATTTTTTTCTTTATTAGATAAATAATGCACTTCCAATTGTTCTGTTAATTCCTCTACTCCTCGTGTATCAGTTATCAAAGATGGAATAACCACTAAAGTAGTGCTTTCTTCAGGGATTTCTGATTTATATTTTAGCTTAGGTAATAATACTGGATTTATTCTATGAATAATGATCCAATTCAATATAGTAACAGCAATACTACTAACAGGTATAAATGCCATGAATAAAAATACTATTCCTATAGCTATATTATTGTAATATCTATATCCATAAATACCAAAAATCAATGACCCTATTAAACTTAAAATTATAATAGGTATTACATATGCCCCAACAGGATAATTATGATAATAATCACTGTCACTATTGTAATTTAACCCTTTGAATAATTTTTTTCTTCCAACGTCTACAAGATAATACCCCACATGCCGTTCTCTATAGTTATTTTGTTTCTTAGACAATTCTATTGCCTTCTTTGTAACTATTGATTCTGAAACCCCTATTTTTTCAGATATTAACTCTATCTCTTTTCTATAATAATCTCTAGAATCAAAATCCATTTTCTCATATATCCCAGATGGATCCTGTAATAGTATTTTATTTATTACACATATTGATTCAAATATATCCTTCCAATCTAATAAAGATACCATTCTTAAACTAGTTATGCAATTTCCCAGATATACAGACCAATCTTCCCTTTCTTCTGATATCTTATCTGCTTTTTTTATATTTCTACATATATAGTGTATATAATCTACTAAAGCAATTCTCATCATAATTGCTAAAGACCATACCTCACCTATTGATAATATATTACTTTTTTGATAATCCCTTATATAATCTATAAAATCTATTTCGTCTAGTTTCCCACTATTTCTATTTATATAATCCAATGTAATAGCAAAGGCCCTGGGATATCCCTCAAAAGGACCTTTGTCTATAATTTCTAATCTCAAAAATTTATTCTTTTTTACCTTCAATTTTAACTCATTTATTTGTTCTTCTACTATATAATAATTGTCAAGTAACCACTGATACTCAGGAATGTTTGTTTTGTTTTGGGAGTCTTTATTTATCTCCATATAAAAATTAGTAATTTCCTCAAAGTTTTTTTCAAGCCTTCTAATTAACTTTTGGGGAAATTTCTTTCTATCAGATATATTGTAGTATCCCTTTGTTTCCTTATCTCTCATATCCATTGTCTAATCTCTCCCTTATCAGCCTAAGTCTCCAAGGTACTGTTTTTTACCATTTCTTTCAATTTATCATCATAGAATATAGAAAGTTCTTTAGCAAATTCTTCTGAGTCTCCCTGGGCATATATCTTAAAAAGAGGCTTTTCACTATGGGGCAAAATTAATGCCCAACCCCTATCATCATTGATTTTAACCCCTTCAAACATCTCAATATTATCATTTTCGTGATCCTCAATAATCTTTCTCAGGATCTCTCCCTTTTTATCCCATTGACAATGTACATCCCTCTTTATGAAATGATAATCAGGTATTTCTTCCAATATTTTTGCCAATGATACATTTTCCTTTACCATATAATCTAATATTGTAACTGTCCCTAATATCCCATCAAAAATTAGATTATATTGATTTTTTGTTTTGTTTGCAGCAGATTTTAATGTCTCATTCATTATAGATGAAATATCGGATTTTACCCTTTTAGTCTCTATGTCATATTTTTTAGTCATTCTTTCTATTACATCTGGATAATGATATGGTACAATTATTTTTTCCTTAAAACCTTTTTTTAGCATAATGAGAACTGCTAATAAAAAATACCTATGTCCATTAACAATATTTCCTTGTGAATCAATGAGCCAAACTTGTTCTCCATTTCCACTAAGTATAATACCTAAATCATATTTATGCTTTTTAATCTTATTTGTCATCAGTTCTACATAGTCGTCTAATTTTGTTGTTGTATCTATAATATCTATTCCTTGAATATCTACTCCCATATAATCTAACATGCTTTGAGCTATATCTATAGCTTCTTTAGCATAAGAGGCCAATACAATCTTTATCTTTTTTCCATCACTTTTGTACCTTTCAATCTCCTCGATATTTCTTTTAATATAATAGATATTAAAATTATTTATCTCCAAAGGCACTTTTACATCTCTATATCCACATATGGGATAATCTCCCCTATTTAATAAATTTTCAACCTTTCTCTCCTTTGCCCTATCTATATTAGCTCCATTACTATTCATAAGCTCTATCTGTACTCTATCTTTATCCATATAATCAGTATCTACATATATCCCACCCTTAGCTCCAAAAAAATCAATAGCAAACCGAGTTATGGGCATTAATGTCTCCTTGATATCTATAACATATGCTCCAGTAGCCATTATGCCACTAATTAATGCATTTTTTAGATATTGAGTTCCGTAGGAACCATTGCAACCTATAACAAATATATCTTTATTGCCCATAGCCGAAGCAAATGCTCCTCCTAATTTGGATGCAAATTCCGATGTCATTTCTTTATTTAAATGCCCCGATATATTCCTTTGGCCAAAAATATTTTTAGTATATTTAGTACCCCATATTATGTCTTCATATACCTTAGTACCATCGTCTACTTTTTTATTAGGCCATATCTTTACCGAAGAACTTATAGATGCATTTGATAGTAGATGAGTAGAGGTACCTATTACAGCATCTTCATAAATAGAAACATTTTTATGGGTATGGACATGGTCACATAAAACAGATCCCCTTATCTCATTATTTTCTCCTATATCTACGCCATTCCACAATATACTTCTCTTTATAGAACTATTTGTCCCTATCTTGCAATTATCACCTATTATAGAATAACTATTCAATTCAACTCCATCTTCAATTTCACAATTATTTCCTATAAATATCGGGGGAGTAATTTTTACATTTTTACCTACAATTGTATCTTTACCTATCCATATATTGGGTTTTATTTCTTTTCCCTTTATATGAACATCTATATTCTTATCTAACATATAAAATTGAGTTTCTTTATAGGAATTTAAGTCCCCAATATCACACCAATAATTTTCAGTAACATAACCATATATAGGTACTCTATCCCTTAAAAGCTTAGGAAATAAATCCTTGCTAAAATCAAAATTCTCTCCTTTTTTATAGTAATTCAATACCTCTGGCTCTAATATATATATACCTGTATTTATAGTATCGCTAAATACCTCTCCCCAACTGGGTTTTTCTAAAAACTGTTTTACTTTGCCTTCCCTATCTAATAATATGACTCCATATTCCAAGGGCACTGGTTCTTTTTTTAACACCAATGTAGCTTTAGAACCTTTCCTTTTATGAAATTCTAAGGCCTTTTTTATATTCATATCTGTAATAGCATCACCACTAATTACTATAAAGGTATCATCTAAAAATTCTTCTGCATTTTTTACGCTACCTCCAGTGCCTAGAGGTATATCTTCTACAAAGTATCTAATATTTAATGGTCCATATTTATTAGAAAAATATTCTTCTATATTATCAGGCAAATATGCCAAAGTTACACCAACATCTGTTATGTCATATTTTTGTAAAAGCTCCAATGTGTATTCCATCACTGGTTTGTTTAATAATGGAACCATAGGTTTTGGCAAATCACATGTCAAAGGTCTAAGTCTAGTTCCCTTTCCACCAGCCATGATTACTGCTTTTATTTTGATCACATCCTTATGATTTTTTAGTCATACATAGTGATATTTTGTGAAACATATCAGTTTTATATTCATATAACTAAAATAAAAAACACATTTTATAAAATTATCTTAGAATATTGACAAAGATATAAAGATGTTAGTAGTTCGTAGCTAGTAGTTAGTAGTTTAACGATGAAATCCTATGGATTCCCACCATCAACTACTAACCACTAACTGTTACCTACTAACATCTTTATATTCTACGCACTATGGACTAGCTTTACAAAATCCTTGTTTTTTTATCATGTTTGATTATTTTATAAAGACCTATTGTCAATAATGGAATAGCATATACCAATATCATTCCATATGCCATTAAAGTATATCCCTTGCTTATGAGATCTACTATTCCTATTTTAGAAAGTCCCATTGCAAATATTAATACACCTACTGTAAGCCCTGCTTTTTGAGAATTTGTCATAGTCTTTTTTCCTATTTCTCTAAGTCCTCCATCTATTCTTTCCGCAAGTGCATGGAGTATTCCTGTGGATGTTTCTATAAAAGTCCAGCCCATGACCATTCCAAATACTGCAATTACCCATGACCCTCCAGCCTTTTGAAGCATCCCTAGCCATGGAACTCCAGCTTCAAGTATATCCTTCGAAGGATAATATCCCATAATAGAAAAATATGTCATAAACCAAGGTATGGTCATAAGGACTCCTGAAATTATTCCCGATATTATAGTTTCTCTTCTCTTTGTCTGTCGTTCAAGTGTAAAAAGAGTTGCTGGATAAACTACGACATTATATCCCACATATACTATCCCAGTCCAGAGCACAGTTCCAATCCCTATACTTCCCTGTATATAACTAGTATCTGTATTGATAAATACATTATGTATATTTTCCCTTGTGCTTGATATAACTATTACACTAAAAATTATATAACCTATATATAATGCTATTGTTCCATATGTTTCAAACCTCTCAATTAGCCAACTTCCATAAAAATTAAGGATACCAACCAAAACTACAACTCCACCTACTCCCACCCAATAGGACAGTCCCAATGTTTTATTTACAATTTCTCCAGTAGCTGAAGACATTACTGCTATTATAATTATAGACAATAAAATATATATCACATCATAAACAACACTTAATTTACCTGCTATCTGCTTAACTAAAGATTTATAGTTATAAGTTCTATATATCCTTGCAATTTCAAATGTCAATACGCTAATAAGAGTGAATCCAATAAATATACCTAATCCTCCAAGCCATCCAAGGGCACCAAATTTAGCTCCAAACGCCACAATTTCACGACCAGTTGCATAACCTCCACCTATTAAGACTGATTGAAGCACAATCCCTGGAATCAAATATCGCCCAAAAGCACCATCAAAGAAACTCTTTTTTCTTCCAACTGATTTTGCCATAATACATCTCCCTTCACTTTATTGATTTTGAAAATTCAGAATATTGTTCCGCTGCTGTTACATATTTTATAAACTTCCACTTACCACCCTTTAGTGATTTTAAATACCTCTTCACCTATCTGCCCATTTAAATATTCATTTATAGATTTTTCTACTATGTCCAATGCTTTATCCACTTGTTCCTTTGTTATAACTATTGGAGGCTGTACTCTTAACACCGACTGTCCTATGAATATGAGTATTAGTCCCCTTTCGATACATCTATAACATATCTTTGCAGCTGCTTCATAATTTTTCTCCATAGTATTCCTGTTTTTTACCAAATCTACAGCTATGGACATTCCTACTCCTCTTACATCACCAATAATTTCATATTTTTCTTTAAGTTCTAAAAATCTATTTTTGATGTATTCTCCCATTTCATACGCCCTAGTATTTAAATCTTCTCTCTCAAAAATTTCAATCATCTTTAAAGCAGCAGCACAAACAGTAGAATTGCCTGTCATAGAAAACAGATGCCCAGGTGCATCCAAGCTATCCATTATATCTGATTTTCCTATTACAATTCCAAGAGGAAGACCTCCTCCTATAGATTTACCTAGTACTATAAGATCTGGCTCTATATCAAAATGTTCAATCCCAAACCATTTCCCAGTTCTTCCAACTCCCTGTTGTATTTCATCAGATATAAATAATATCCCATTCTTTTTACATAATTCATGCAATGCTTTCATATATCTCTTAGGAGGAACTATCAGCCCAGCATCTCCAGCTATAGGTTCTATAAAAACAGCTGCCACTTCTTCTGCTGGTAAATAATAATTAAACGCATACTCTATATCTTTAAGACACTCCTTTTTACAACTTTTCTCTTTTTTGCCATATCTACATCTAATACAATTTGGATAGTTGAAATGGTATACTTCAGGAAGTAAAGGGCCGATATTTTTCCTCATATTTGTATTTATTGCAGATATAGATAAGGCCCCATATGTGCTCCCATGATATGATTCACAAAACGATATTATCTTACTTCTACCTGTATATGCTCTTGCCAATTTAATAGCACCGTCTATTGACGCAGACCCTGTAGTACTAAACATTACCTTCTTATTATCATCACCCGGTGCCACACTTATTAGTTTTCTTGCAAGTTCAACTGGTTCTCTGGCATAAAAATACGCCAATGTATATTGAGCTAGATTTTCCATCTGTTCCTTTACCACTTTTGCTATCTCTTTATTTCCATGTCCTATATTTGCTGAAGATGCACTAGATAGAAAGTCTATATATTCCCTATTTTCATAATCGTATAACAATGCTCCCTTTCCTTTTTGAAAAGCCACAGGATAATAGGGTATCTTCTGACTATTGGATACATACTTCTTTTCTTTAGAAGCAATAATATGATTCTGATTTACATTCTTTAACATAATTATTAAACCTCCTCAACACACTGGAATTTAAACTTATTTTTATTGACCCTTTAATCTACACCCATAGCATCATCCCTTTCTTTTATAAACTTGTTAATAGATTCTACATATAATAGTAGCAATTTACATACCAAAAATAATCAAAGCATAATATTAGCTACATGCAGCCATTTTACAGGATTAACTATATCCAATACACAAAAAAAGACTGTAAAGAATGTAAAATGATTTACACTCTTCACAGCCTAATATTACTTATTATCCTTATCAATCTAGATATTCTAACCAAATCTTTATATGTAAACCCTTTACATGTAAAGGATTTACATTATTTCACATCATATTTTTTAAGCATTTTATATAATGTAGGCCTTGAAATGCCCAATGCCTCTGCTGTTTTCTTTTTATTTCCCCCCATTTTTGACATCATATCCGTTAATATTTTTTTATCTATTTTTATAATGTTTCTTTTTATTATTTCGTCATATCCCTGTGCCTGCATTCCAGCATCATATAAAGTCTTCTCTGTTATCTTATTTCCCTCACATAAAAAAATAATCCTTGATATTAAATTTTCAAGTTCTCTTACATTTCCAGGCCATGAATAATTCAATAGGATTTCTATAGCACTATCTTCAATATCCATAGCCCTTTTGCCTGATTTTTTACTTATTTTTTCTATAAAATACCTAGCTAAAAGTATTATATCTTCTTTTCTCTCTCTAAGGGGAGATGCCACAATGCAAAGCACCTTAAGTCTATAATACAAATCCCTTCTAAATTTCCCCTCCTCTACAAGTCTTTCCAATTTTCTATTTGTTGCAGCTATTATTCTTACATCGAGCTTTACTTGACTATTACCACCTATTCTAGTTATACACATAGTTTCAAGTACTCTCAATAATTTAGCTTGAAGATGAATTTGCATTTCTCCTATCTCGTCAAGGAAAAGTGTGCCGCCACTTGCAAGTTCAAATTTCCCCTGTTTTCCACCTTTTCGAGCCCCTGTAAATGCACCCTCTTCATAACCAAATAACTCACTATCTATAAGCTCATTGGGAAAATTGGCACAATTCAAGGCTATAAAAGGCCCTTTGCTTCTACTACTATAATTGTGTATAGACTGAGCTATTAGCTCTTTTCCTGTCCCACTTTCACCTAATATAAGAATTGTTTCATCACTCTTCGCAAATTTTTTTCCACGATCTATTAGCCTAAGCATTTGTATACTTTGACCTATTAAATCATCAAATGTAAAGAATGCTCGATATCCTGCTATATTGTTGGCAAATCTTCTAGAACGCTCCATACTTCTAAATATATCTATCGCTCCAATCACCTTTCCATCATCAGAATACACTGGATATCCTGAATTTATAAAATGAAATTTCTTGCCATTGTATTTTATAAAATATTCAACATCTACTATGCTCTTTTTATTTTTTAATATCTCTAATAGCATCGGTTTTCCAATAGTAAGTTCTGACAGATGTTTTTTAAATAACTCCTGTTTATTAGTCTCTAATACCTTGAAACATGATTTATTGGCATATTTCACATAGCCATCCTTGTCACAGTAAGAAATACTGTCATTTACATTATCTAAAGCCTTTAGTACCATCTCTCCATACCGAGAATACTTTTGAGATATCTTAAAAATATTCTTAATTATATTAGATACTTTATCTAATAGTTTATTTACATTGTCACTTATTTTTTCATTGTCAATAAAATTCAAAATACAAATACTTCTGCCTTCATCAATGACTTCTTTGCTATAAAAACATATGTTAGCATCCTTTTCATAATCATATATAATTTTCTTACCTTGATACTGATACATATATGATTTGCTTTTGAAGTCATATACTAAAATAACATAGCCATCTTCAACATAAAGTACTAAAAGTCCAGAGCTTATATTCACTTGATCTATTGCAAAGTTAAAGCAATCCTTTAAAAGTTCATATTCCCTTTTATCATAAAGTTTATCTGTTGAAACAAAACATTTAGAGTAAGTAAACTTATCTTTCATATTGTTTATCACCCCATCCATTTTAATCTTTATATTATTTAAACTTATTATTATGTATAATATAAAAAATTCAGTACAAAATAAAAGCCTTATGCTTTTGCACAAGACTTAATAATAAGATTTATTTTATTCTATATCATATTTATCATATTTGGGTACAGTTTTATAAAATTCATCATAGATATCCTGTCTTAATTTTTCATCACTAAATATATCAAATCCTGTTAAAGCTAAGGCCTTGGCTCCTTTCATCATTTGATTATGGGCATTCTCAGTTATAGCTGCATTAGTAAATGCCATGGAATGACTAATAGTTCCTAGTTCTGCTATTTTTAGATATGAATGTATAGCTGGTACTACAAGACTTACATTTCCAATGTCTGACGAGCCATATTTTATATTTGGTTTTGGATAATGCATTTCTTCGCCAAATTGTGCTATGTTATCCTTTAGTTTTTCAGCTATAAATTTATTGGGATATCTCTCTGTATAAACAAGGGTCTTACTAATATTGGCCTTTACTCCCATAAAATTTTCTATAGACTTAACTATATGTTCTATATGTTTTACAACTATTTTCAAATCACTAACAGTATCTGCCCTTACACTAAAGGAACAACAGGCATAATCAGGGATAACATTGGGTACTTTTCCCCCTTCTGTTATTATTCCATTTATATTTGATTTTAAAGGAAGGATGGCCCTTATATGGTCTATGAAATTGAATGTATGTATTACCGCTTGTAATGCATTAATACCCTCTTCTGGAGAAGAAGAGTGGGCAGATTTTCCGTGATATTCTATCTTCAATTTTCTAGTTGCCAATCCTCCTCTGCATATAATGTTTGAAGTACTAGGGTGTATCATCATAGCATAGTCAATATCATCAAATACACCTTTATTGACCATGATTACCTTTCCTCCACCACCTTCTTCTCCAGGAGTCCCTATTACTACAATTTTTCCATCAATTTTATTTGCTACTTTACTTAGTCCTATGGCCGCCCCTACAGACATCGTTCCTATTAAATTATGGCCACAGCCATGGCCTATTTCTGGCAATGCATCATACTCTGCTAAAAATGCCACTGTAGGACCCTTGCCCTTGCCATTGTATTCCGCTCTAAATGCAGTTTCCAATCCTGCTATTCCCTTTTTTACATTAAAATTGTGTTTCTCCAACAATGATATTATATTTTCTACTGCACTGTATTCATTAAAAGCAAGCTCTGGTTTTTCGTGAATTCTTTTGCTCAAATCTATTAATTCTTCTCTAATGCCCTCTATTTCACCACTAATTTGTTGTTTTAGCATCATAAAATTTTCACCTCATAAATTTTAATATTGATGACAAGATACATAGTGTCCTGTTTCTACTTCCTTTTCTATTGGCATTTCTTGTGAGCATATTGCCTTAGCAAATGGACACCTCTCATGAAAATAACAGCCCGATGGCAAATTTATTGCGCTGGGAATTTCCCCCTCTATATTTTTAGAATTCTTCAAATTCGTACCCGATAGCTTAGGTACAGCAGAAAACAACGCCTTAGTATATGGATGTAGAGGATTTTTGAATATATGTCCCTTACTGCCCTTTTCTACAATCTTCCCTAGATACATAACTCCAAGGTCATCACTTATATGCTTAACCACTGATAAATCATGGGCTATAAATAAATAGGAAAAATTATATTCCTCCTTTAAATCTATCATTAGATTTAATATCTGAGCTTGAATAGATACATCAAGGGCAGAAACAGGCTCATCTGCTATTATAAACTCTGGTTCCACAGCCAATGCCCGTGCTATACCAATCCTCTGTCTCTGTCCTCCACTAAATTGATGAGGATACCTTGTGGCCTGTTCAGCCCTTATACCCACCTTTTGTAATATCTCAAATGCCTTTTCTATGGCTTCATTTTTAGAACTTACAACTTTATGAAACAACATAGGCTCTATCAATATATCTAATACCTTCTGTCGTGGATTTAATGAAGCATATGGATCTTGAAATATCATTTGCATCTTCTTTCTATATTTGAGCATCTCATTTCCAGTAAGATCTGTTATATCTTCTCCATTAAAATTAATCTGTCCACCTTTAGGATCAATAAGCTTAATCACTGTTCTAGCAGTTGTAGATTTCCCACATCCCGACTCTCCAACTAAACTAAAAACTTTACCCTTGTCAATGGAAAAACTTATATTATTTACTGCATTTACTATTCTCTCTTCCTTGATAAATTTCCCATTTCTAAACTTAATCTTATCTAAAAAGCCTTTATTAAGATCAAATTTCTGTTCTAAATTTTTTACTTCAAGAATTTTCTCCACCTATTCTGCCTCCTTTCTCAATGGGAAGTGACATGCAACATAGTGTCCACGAGAAACTTCTACAAGTTCAGGTTCTTGTTCTTTACAAATATCCTGACAGTGCTTACATCTAGGAGAAAAATTACATCCTTTAGGAAGATTAAACATATTTGGTACAATGCCAGGTATTGCTTCCAGTCTATCCTTATCTTTATCAAGATCAGGAATTGAACCTATAAGTCCCTTTGTATATGGATGTACGTAATCTTCTACGATACTCTTTGTATCTCCAGTTTCAACAATCTTTCCACAATACATAACATTTATTCTATCCGCTACTTCAGACACAACAGCTAAATCATGGGTTATTAACATCAATGAACAGCCTTGCTCCTTTACAAGATTTGTCATCAATCTTAATATCTGTGCCTGTATCGTAACATCTAGAGCAGTAGTTGGCTCGTCTGCTATTATAAGTTTTGGATTTGCTGCAAGTGCTATTGCTATAACTACCCTCTGTCTCATACCACCACTAAATTGATGAGGATAGCTTTTCAATCTACTTTCAGGATTAGAAATGCCCACTGATTTTAAAAGTTCTACACATCTTTTCCGTCTTTGTTCCTTTGTCAACTTTTCATGAAGTATCAATACTTCTTCCATTTGCTCTCCTATTGTATATACTGGATTCAATGATGTCATAGGGTCTTGGAAAACCATAGAAATCTCTTTACCTCTAATATTGTTCATTTGATTTTCTGATTTTTCCATTAGATCTTGCCCATCAAATATTATTTCTCCCGTTTCTATCTTTCCCGGCTTATCTATCAGTTTTATTACAGAGAAACCTGTAATAGATTTGCCTCCTCCAGATTCTCCTACAACACCCAATATTTCTCCTTCATCTATATCAAAACTTATATCATCTACAGCCTTTACCGTTCCTTTAAAGGTATGGAAATATGTTCTTAGATTTTTGACTTCCAATAATTTCTTTTTCATTCTATCACCTCTTTTATTTCAGCTTAGGATTTAATTCATCTCTTAAAAAATCACCTAACAAATTTATGCCAAAAACAATAATCATAATATACAATCCTGGAAAAATAGATACCCACCATAATCCACTGTACAGTACATTAAAACCATTGTTACACAGCATACCTAAAGATGGTTTAGTGACAGGAACTCCCAACCCTAAAAAACTTAAAGTTGCCTCTGTAAGTATAAAGGAACCCACCTGAATAGTTGATAATACTATAATAGATGTGAACACGTTGGGTAGTACATGTTTAAATATAATCTTAAAATTATGAAGCCCTATAACCTTTGTAGCCTCAATGAACTCTTTCTTTTTTACCGAAAGTGTCTCTCCTCTTACTGTTCTGGCGTATCTTACCCATCCCACTAAGGACAGTGCTATTAATATATTAATTATTCCTCTACCAATTAGAGACATTAAAAATATTGCAATTAACATCGTGGGAAAAGAAAGCTGTATATCAGCTATACGCATAATTATTACATCCACTTTTCCTCCAAAATATCCTGACATAAGTCCCAATACTATGCCTATGACACTGGCTAAAAATGTTCCAGCTATACCTATAATTAAAGAAACTCTACTTCCATATACTATAGCACTAAAAATATCCCTTCCCTGTTGGTCAGTGCCCAAGAAAAATCTTGCCTCTCCTCCTTCATTCCATGCAGGAGGCTTATATGCATTATTTAAATCTATATTAGACATATCATAGGGGTTTTGCACTGTAAATAATGGACCCAGTATAGCAATTAAAAGTACAGAGACAACTATAATTGAACCAATAATTGCCGTAGGGGATTTTTTATAATTATAAAAAAATTCCGAATCTAAAAATAATCTCCATTTACTAGTTTTCTCCTGAACCTTATTAGAAGTCTGTATTTGAGTTTCCATATTATCACCTGCCTTTTAATTATTTCAAATCTATTCTAGGATCTATAAAAGTATAAAGAATATCTACAATGAAGTTTATAAATACAAACATAACCGCAACAAACAATACATATGCAGCCACTATTGGTCTATCAGCACTATTTATAGCATCAATAAGTAATTTTCCCATTCCTGGCCAAGCAAATATTGTCTCTGTTATAGTAGTAAATGCTATTAGGGAACCTAATTGTAAACCAAATATAGTAACTACAGGTATTAAGGTATTCTTTAATGCATGCCCAAATAAAACCTTCCTTTGTGAAACACCCTTTGCTCTAGCAAATTTCACATAATCCTGTCTAACATTTTCCTGCATTCCAGCACGAGTTAATCGAATGATTGTAGCTATATTGGCCAGTGCAAGGGTTATGGACGGCAATATCAAATGTTTCCATCCAGTTACTGTAGCAAGACTAGTTTTGATACCTAAAATTGTACCAGTGTCGCCTCGTCCCGATACAGGAAGGATTCCTAAAGTAAGGCTAAATAAAAAAATCATCACCATACCCACCCAAAATGAAGGTAGTGATATCCCAGCAATTGATAAAGTCATAATTGTTTTGCTAGATATTTTTTCAGGATATGCCCCAGATATTACTCCCAAAGGGATACCTATCAATGCTGACAATAACATAGCTATAATTACAAGCTCCAAAGTAGCTGGAAATCTTTCTATTATTAACCCCAATGCTGGTTGATGATATATATATGATTTCCCAAAATCTCCTTTCAGGGCATTCTTTACAAATACACCATATTGAACTGGAAGTGGTTTATCCAAGCCTAGGTATTCTATAGCCGCCTGAATTTCTGCCTCTGTAGCATTTTCTCTAACCATTAAATATACAGGATTCCCCATAACACTTGTAAACATAAATACCAATATAGATACTACAAATAGTACTAAAATAAGTTGAGATATCCTTGTCAATAGATATCTAAGCATATTATCACCCTCTCTATCTATAATGTATTTTGAATATTATGTATTTTCTTATTGAATTGAATAAGGAAAGGAAAAATCCTTTCCTTATTCAATTATTTATTTTACAAATTCTATATCCCAAGCATGTATATAGTTGTCTTTTCGTGGATGATACTTTACATCTTTACTATGGGCATATATATCCTGTTGAAAATGAAGAGGTATATATGATACATCATCAGCTGCAACTTTCCATACTTCCTGCATTATTTTATCTCTTTCAGCGGGATCAGCTGTTGCTATAGCTTGATCTACTAATTTATCTACTTCAGGGTTTTGATAGTAACCTCTATTAACTGCACCATAGCCATCCTTTACATAACCATTCTGTGCCATACTATAGACAAGATCTAATCCCATAAGAGCACTTTCTCCACCACTGTCTGCCCATCCTGTCATACATAAATGGGTATTATCTCCTTCTTTATTAGTTCCACTTATATATGTGAAAAATATAGTTCTTGACATTAAATTTAGGTTTACCTTTATGCCTACTTTTTCAAAATAACCTGCTACTGCTGTTGCGATCTCTGCATCATTTATATACCTATCATTAGACGCATCTAGGGTAACCTCAAATCTGTAACCATCGTCCTGTCTTGAATAACCTGCTTCATCAAGAAGCTTCTCTGCTAATTCTGGATCATAACTCAATCTTTCTATATCTGGGTTATAACCATTAAATCCTTCAGGTATATAAGTAGCAGCAGGTGTAGCATAATTATTCATTATTTTTTCAACAATTTCTTCTTCATTTATTGCACGATACATCGCTTCTCTTACTTTAATATCTTTAAATGGATTAGAACCATCTGGAGATTTTAAAGGCATTTCTGCATCCTTACTTGGAGTATCTGTCCAACCTGCTAAATTAAGATATATAACCCTCAAACTAGGCTGAGATACGATTTCTATATTATCCTTTGACTTAAGTATTTCTATGTCTCTAACCGGTACATCTGCTATGAAGTCAACAGAACCTGAAACCATGTTTGCTGTACGTGTCCCCTCATTCGTAATAGGTTTGAATGTTACTTTTTCTACATCAGGTAATTCTCCCCAAAAATCATCATTTCTTTCAAATACAATTTTGTCTCCCCTCACATGCTCAACAAATTCATATCTTCCAGTTCCATTGGGATTCAATGCAATCCATTCATCACTCTGCCCTTCACATGTCTCTTTATCCAAAATCATTAAATCCTTTAAATGGGCAAGAAGTAATGCATTGGAGTCTTTACATACAACTTTTAGAGTATAGTCGTTAATCTTTTCATAACTTTCTACTGTAGATAAACAGTATTTAAAGGCAGACATTTCTTCTTTTGACCTATCAAATGAATATATTACATCATCTGCTGTAAAGTCGTTACCATTATGAAATTTAACCCCTTTTCTCAAATTAAAAGTCCATGTTTTTGCATCGTCAGATATCTCCCAGGTCTCTGCAAGAGAAGGCTCAGGTTGTAGATTTGCATCAGGTGCCACAAGTGAATCATATAAATGATTATTTATGGCATTGGTTATTGTCTCATTTAATGGATATGGATCTAAGGAGTAAGCATCTCCAGCTAATCCTATAACTACCTCCTTTGGCACATCAGTATTATCACCTTCATCAGTGCCATCACTGTTATTCACAGTATCGGTATTTCCTCCACAACCTGCGAATAAAGAAACTATAAGTACAGTAATTAAAAAAAGCACAGTTGTTTTTTTAAACATCTACATTCCCCCTATTTTTTATTCTCTTATGCTATGATAATACGTTAATTTATTAAAGTATGTCTTTAAATTAACATATTATTAGCAAAGAAATTTATTTTTCTGGATAAATAGATATCTATCCAGTTATTGATTGTTTAAATTTTGTGATAATAATGATTGTATTTCTTCAAGGTTATCAAAATGTGACATCAATTTGTCCTTCATGTTGAAACTTAATATTACTATCAATATCTCTATTAGACAGATAGTAGATGAAATAAAGTTATGAAATACAAGAGAGTCGCTATGACTCTTTAAAGAATATTTAGAATTCTTAGACAATGGTGAGTTATCACTATCTGTTATAGATATATATGTGAAGTTATTTTTAAAAAGATATTGAGCAAGATTGATAATACTATGAGAGTACTTAGGAAAAGATATGAGAATAAAACAATCATCCGTTGTGGCTCTTGCAAAATCTATACTTGACTCCATTATATCTCCTACTTCCAGAGTTACGCTATCAATATTTATAAGCCGCAATCTACTATTTATATATTCTGCGATAACTTTAGATATACCTTGACCACATATGTATATACGCCTTGATTTACTAATTAAATACGATATTTCTTGAAATTTCTCTATACTATTATGGCTAAGTGCCCTCTCATAGTTTAGTTTATGAATTTGAATAATATTATTATATACATCTTTTAGATTATCCAGCTCTTGAAGTGAAGACTTTATCTCATTAGGAACATGAAGCTGTTTCTTTATTAGTTCCTGAAATGATTTTTTTAATTCAGTAAAGGAATCTATCTCAATACTCTTACAAAAATTCAATATAGTTACTTCTGAAACATCTATTTCTTGACTTATATCTTTTAAACTCATAAAACCTACTTTACCTCTATTTTTTATGAGGTATTCAGCAATAATCTTTTGTTTATTGCTCAACCGTTCCATATTGTTCAATATATTATCAACTATCGTCAAATACACCCCTCCTTTTTAAAAATAATACTATATTCAATCGGTATAGTCAATATATTTTTTTATAATTTTAAAGTAATTACTTTAATTTCTGAATTTTATTCACATTTCCATCTATTGGTATGCCTTTTATTTGTATTAAATACTATAAAATTATTATAATTATATATCTTTATTAATAATTTTTAAAGTGGAATATAAAATATTATGATATAATATAAAATATATTTAATGCGAGGGGGCTTACAAATGTCTATAATAGCAAAAACTTATAGAGGAAATATGGTAGACCTTACTCATATAGGACATATTGCAGTAGTTAACCATAAAGGAGAGCTGCTGTATTATTATGGAGATCCTAACAGGGTAACATTTGCCAGATCATCAGCTAAACCTATACAAGCTATACCAGTTTTAGAAAGTGGGGCAATTGAAAAATATGGAATTACAGATAAAGAAATAGCCATATTCTGTGCTTCTCATAGTGGTGAAGATTTCCACGTGAAAACCGTGGAAAGTATTTTAAAAAAAGCCGAACTAAATAAAGACTATCTTCAATGTGGTTCACACTACCCCATAGCCAACTATGCCTCAAAGGAATTAAAAAGCAAAGGACTAGAGCCTGAAAATATACATTGTAATTGCTCAGGCAAACACTCTGGCATGCTAATAACGGCTAAATACTATGGTGAAGATTTAGATTCTTATTATAAACAGGAACATCCTGTACAAAGAAGAATAATGAATACCTTATCGGAAGTCTGTGAATATGATGAAAATAAGATAATCACAGCAATTGATGGATGTGGAGTGCCAGTTCATGCCATGCCTTTATATAAATTTGCCCATGGTTTTGCTAAACTATCTAAACCTGAAGTATTTAATCCCATTAGAAAAAAAGTGGTATCGAAAATTATAACATCAATGACTAAATATCCTGAAATGGTAGGAGGAACTAACAGAATTTGTACTGATTTAATGAAAATTTGTGGTGACAGACTTTTCGCTAAATCTGGAGCTTCTGCTTATTATGCCATTGGATTAAAGGATAAAGGCATAGGAATAGCTTTTAAAATTGAAGATGGAAATTCTAAAATTATGCCAGCAATAGTATTGGAAACATTAAAACAATTAAAAATTATAACAGACAAGGAATTGAAACAATTAGAAAAGTATTATATATTAGATATTAAAAATCATAAGAAAGAAATAGTTGGTCAAACAAAAACAGAGTTTGATTTGATTAAAAATAACTAAAAGTCTTAAAATAATTCCTCTGTCCTTTTTATAAAAAAGACAGAGGAATTATAAATTAAAATTCTGCTGATTTTACTGTTCTTGGGAATGGTATTACGTCTCTTATATTTGACATCCCAGTAATATACATAATTATCCTTTCGAACCCTAATCCAAATCCTGCGTGTTTTGTTCCTCCATATTTCCTAAGCTCCATATACCACCAATAGTCTTCTTTGTCCAATTCCATTTCATCTATTCTACTTTCTAATACATCTAATCTTTCTTCCCTTTGACTTCCTCCTATAATCTCTCCTACTCCTGGTACTAATAAATCCATTGCTGCTACAGTCTTATTGTCATCATTTAATCTCATATAAAAGGCCTTTATTTCTTTAGGGTAGTCCGTTACAAACACAGGTTTTTTATATATTTTTTCTGTTATATACCTCTCATGTTCTGTTTGAAGATCACATCCCCATTCTACAGAGTATTTAAACTCCTCTTTTGATTCCTTCAACAACTCTATGGCCTTTGTATAACTTATTCTTTCAAAGTCAGAATTTACAATATTTTTAAGTCTATCTATTACTCCCTTAGCTATAAATTTATTGAAGAATTCCATCTCCTCTGGAGCATTTTCAAATACATAATTAATTATGTATTTGATCATATCCTCAGCCAATTCCATATTGTCTATTAAATCGGCGAAGGCTATCTCTGGCTCTATCATCCAAAATTCTGCCGCATGTCTTGCTGTATTAGAGTTTTCTGCTCTAAATGTAGGACCAAAGGTATATACATTTCTAAATGCCAATGCAAATATCTCTGCCTCTAATTGTCCACTAACTGTAAGATTCGTTTCTTTTCCAAAAAAATCCTTTGAATAATCTATTTTACCCTCTTCTGTTTTAGGTACATCTTTTAGATCTAAAGTAGTTACCTTAAACATTTCTCCTGCACCCTCTGCATCACTTCCTGTTATTATAGGGGTATGGGCATATACGAACCCTCTATCTTGAAAAAATTTATGTATAGCATATGCAACCAATGAACGCACCCTAAATACGGCAGAAAATGTATTGCTTCTAGGTCTAAGATGGGATATAGATCTTAAATACTCAAATGTATGTCTTTTCTTTTGCAATGGATAATCTGATGCTGATTCCCCTTCTACTACTATATTAGTTGCACGCATCTCAAAGGATTGTTTAGCTTGTGGAGTTTCTACTAATTTTCCCTGTACTATTACAGATGCACTTATATTTAACTTAGATATATCTTCAAAATTATCTAAATCCTGTTCAAATACCACTTGAATATTTTTGAAAAAACTACCATCATTTAATTCCATAAACCCAAATTTTTTAAGCACCCTAGATGTCCTAATCCATCCAGCTATTGTTATTTCTTTTTCTAGATATTTTTCTGGATTCCTAAAAATATCTTTAACCATTATAGTTTCCATTGTCTTTCCCTCCTTTTATACACAAAAAACTTCCGTCTCCTTATAAAAGGGACGAAAGTTATCATTCGCGGTGCCACCCTTATTGTCAAAATGACCACCTCTTTGGACAGTATCTGCCCCCAGTATTTAACGAACTGGCATCGTCTAATCCTACTTTCTAATAAGATTTCAGTTAGAAACTCAGAGATGTTCTTCAATATAAGGCTAGTATCGACCTTTCACCGTCGTCGACTCGCTCTAACATCACCTTAAATCTACTCTTCTCGTCATAGTCAATATGATTATATACTTTTCCTTTGATTATAATATATTGTACCCATTATGTCAAAATATACTTATTAAAAAATAAATTTTAAAATACCATTACAACTAATGCCACAATAAGCATTATAGCAAATATAAATATGGAATAAGTCAAACTATTGAGATTGCCCCTTACCCTTAACATTATATCTGAAATAGAACTAACTTCATGTTCTACATATCCATTTATTTCATCTGTTTTAGAGGCCAATACTACAGCCTTTGAATTCATCCTTTGTTTAAATTGTTCTCTATGTTTCCCAGTACCTATCTCCATTTCACTAATCTTCTTCATAAAATCTGTTATACGTTTCACCACTGTTATTACCGCTTTATCTATTATATGAAACACCAATGAACTGGATTCAAATGTTATCTTTATTAAAGGTTTATATATATTTTTTTCTAAAGATGGCCATTTTAGAGATGGATTGACATATATCTTTTCTCCATTGTCCATCGCCTTCCATAGATATCTTTTTATAAATCCTATATATATGACTACTCCTAACAATGTGGTTATTATAGTCCCCTTTATTATTTCAAAACTATAAAAATGAGGAGTTATATCATGGGATACATCAAATAGTGGTAAAACACCCTTGAGCATATTAAATATTTTATATGGCCGTATACCAATATATATAATAACTATACTCAGTATTACCATTGGTAGTATTGCCCTCTTTTTTATATATTTTTTATATTGCCCAGTATATTTTTCATTTTGCTCTATGAATAAAGATACAAATATCTTCAAAAGATAAGCAACAGTAAATGCACTACTTATAGTAAAAATTACATTTGCAAATGTAAGCCATGGATTATGATATATATGCATAGCCTCAATTAAAGCTTCATGAATCAAATTCTTACTTATGAATCCATTAAACCCAGGTATCCCTGTTATTGCAAACATGCCTACTATAAACAATAATCTAAGTCTTTTTTTATGTTTCCCAAATCCTCTGACTATATTTATACTTAAATCATGTAAAACCATATATACAATACCTGCAATCAAAAATAATAGTACCTTAAACAGTGCATGATTTATAATATGATATAAGGTTCCATATACTGCAAAAGCCTTGTGATCCCCCAATATTCCCACTAAACCTATTCCTACAAATATATATCCTATTTGACTCATACTACTATAAGCCAATATACGTTTTACATTCCTCTGAAACATTGCTAAAAATCCACCTACAAACATATTTATAAAGCCTAAAACAATTATTATAATAGAGAGTGTCATATCCGATTCCATCATTATATTTACTGTTATAATTATACCAAATACTCCTGCCTTTACTAATATACCTGATAATATTGCACTGGCTGGTGTAGGTGCTGCTGGATGAGCCTTGGGCAACCATATATGCAAAGGAAACATCGCTGCTTTAACCCCAAAACCAATTATAAAAAAGACACTTACTAGATATCTTATATTCCCCAAACCTTCCATAGCCTTAGGCAACTGAGTTATGTTCAATGTAGCAGTATAGTCATACAATATGAATAATCCCAATAACAACACCAATCCACAGGCTACAGCCATGCTTAAATAAGATCTTCCTGCTTCATGGGCATATTTGTCTTCATCATGGATCACTAATATATATGAAGTAAAGGACATAATCTCAAAGAAAGTAAATAGATTTAATAAATTCTCTGACAAAAAAATACCTATAGTACTTCCTAAAGTAAGCATAAAAAACGCATAATATCTATTTCTATTTTTATACCTTATTAAATACTGATTAGAGTATATGGATATTAAAAACCAGACAAATGATGTTATCCATACAAAGATATATCTAAATACATCTAATTTTAAATACAGTCCTATACCCATTATATCTGGTATAAATACATCTATACCTCCATGGGTTGCTTTATTAAAAAGCATTGATACAAATACTAGTTCTATACCTGTAGATATAATATTTAATACATCTCTATAGTTTTCATTCTTTTTTCCTATTATATATCCCAAAAAAGCTGAAATAAATGGTAATAATAATATTAGCAATAAACAATTTTGATAATCCAAAAGCCTCACCTCTTTTTTATATCTATATAAGGGCTCTAGCTATATCCTGTATATAGTGCAGTACAGCATTAGGGAATAGCCCCAAAATAATTACTATAAATGTAAGAGCTACTATAGGTCCTAACATCTTTATATTTGGATCTTTGTTTTCATATTGGATATCTGGATCTGAACCAGAGAAAAATGCCGTAACAACTATGGGCACTAAATAAGCTGCAGTTAAAAAGGCACTCAATAATAGTATTACTGGAAACATAACTCTATTGGCATTTAGTCCACCCAATGCTAGATACCATTTGCTAACAAAACCATTGGTAGGTGGTATCCCCACTAGAGAGATAGATGCTATAGAAAAACAAATCATAGTTATTGGCATTTCCCTTCCTATACCCTTTATTTCTTTTATACTTTTCTTTCCAGTCTTAAAATATATTGCCCCTGCACAGAAAAATAATGTTATCTTTATTACAGCATGATTTATAAGATGTAATAATCCCCCCACCAAACCATTTTCATTCAATAGTAATATACCTAGCAATATATATCCCAATTGACTTATTGTAGAATATGCCAATCTTTTTTTCAGATTATCTTGATGCAATGCTAGCAATGACCCCATAAGTATAGTTATTATAACCAATATCAAAATGTATATATCTCCATCTATCTTCTGTATTATATCTACTCCAAATATAAAATAAGTAACTCTAATAAGGGCGAATATTCCCGATTTAACCACTGCCACAGCATGTAATAAAGAGCTTACTGGAGTAGGTGCTACCATTGCGGCAGGTAACCAAGAATGAAAGGGTACCAATGCAGCCTTCACTCCAAACCCTAAAAATAATGATATAAACACAATAAGCAGAAGACTATATTCATTACTAGATATGTTATTAAGTATTCCCTGAGGTATAAAGCTTAAATCGTTGGCTATATAAAAAAGTAAAATCATGCCAAAGATAACCAATGTCGCTCCTCCGAAGGAATATATTAAATATTTTTTACCACTATCCAATGCCTCCTTAGAGCCTGCATGAATAACCATTGGAAATGTGGCCAATGTAAGAAACTCATAAAAAATATATAAAGTTATAAGATTGCCAGCAAAAGCTATACCTATGGTTATAGCTAATGTAATAGTGAAAAAAATAAAAAATTGCTTTTCCTTTCCCTCATGCTCCATATACTTTGAAGAATAAAATGTAGTAAATACCCAAAGTATCGATGCCAATGTTGAAAACATTATGCCCAATTTATCTATTTTAAAATATATATCCAAAAAGCTATTAAATTTAAAAATATGTATCTGAGTTTCTCCCTTTACATATAATACTGCTGTTAGCAATATTAGATTTATTATTACTGAAGATATTACGAATATATTCCTTGCATTTTCTCTTTTGGGACTTATTGTAACCATAAAAATCGCTGCCAACACTGGAAATAATACTGGAATCAATATTATATAATCAGTCATAACTACACCGTCCTCTATCCTTTAATTCCTGTCATTATAATACCTATTATTTCTTTAGACATAATACCTACTATTATCATACTGGCTGTTAACAATAATACAGGCAATAACTCTTTTATAGGCTTATTTTTACCTTTATATATTTTGCCCTTTAGATTTTCTTCTCCAAAATATCCATTAATAACTACAGGAAAATAATAAATAGCATTTAATAAACTACTTAAAAGCACCACTCCTAAATAGACTATTTTACCACTTTCTATACTGGCCAAAGATAAATACCATTTACTAATAAATCCTGGCAATACTGGTATCCCTACCATGGATAATGCCCCTAAAGTAAATATAGCCAATGTTACAGGCATTTCTTTTCCTATGCCTTTCAAATCATCTAGTTTTTTCTTTCCTGTCTGTTCTATCATAGACCCTACTGATAAGAATAGAGAAGATTTAGTTACAGCATGACCTATAATATGAAAATATGCTATGCCCAATCCCAATTCATTGCCTAGCCCTATACCATAAAATATATATCCCATCTGTGCCACACTAGAATATGCAATAACTCTCTTTATATCTTTTTGTAATATAGCCAATACTGAGCCCACTATCATGCCAAGACTACCTAATATTAGTATTAATTTAAGTATGGGGAATACACTAACTATCTCAAACCCAAACATCCTATATAATATTTTAATCAAAAATAATACAAATGCCTTTAAGACAAGAGCAGACAATAATGCACTAGATGTGGATGGAGCACTGGAATGAGCATCGGGAAGCCAGACGTGTAACGGAAACATTGCGCTCTTAACTCCAAGACCAATAGTAAATAATCCCATAGTTATCAAAATAGTCTTTTGATATGATTCATATACATTTATTATCTCTTTATGAACAAATGTCATATTCAAATTACCAGTTATAGAATAAATAAATGCTATACCCATCAGTACAAGACCTGAACCTAAGCTACCTAGTACTAGATATTTTAATGTTGCCTTTATATTTTCTTTTTTATCCTTTACTACTATAATTCCACATGAAGCCAATGTGCTTACTTCTACAAATACAAATCCATTAAATAAATCATTTGTATAGGCAATCCCCAATAGTGACCCTATTAATATATTTATCAATAAATAGTATAGAGGTATTCTATTATCTTTAATATCTTTTTCAGCACTATATATTGAATACCACAATATCAATGTAGCTACTCCAGTAAATAATATAGACATTATTCCTTCTATGATTCCTATCTGAAATTCAATACCCCAAGGAGCATCCCAATGTCCTACCCTATAAAAGAAGCTACCATTGGTCCTTACATATACATAAGTTAGTACAGACAATATCATTGATATGATCATCGAAACTATACTTAGTCCTTTAACAATCTTTTTATTTTTTATTATAGGCATAGTAAAAGAAGTAATAAATAGCATCAAAATAATTATTAACGGAAAATTCTTGAAAAATTCTATGTTAATCACTCCTCATCTTCATTATTTCGTTTAATTCTATAGTTCCATATTTTTCATATAATCTAATAGTAAGAGCCAACGCAAAGGCCGTTATACTCACTGCTACTACTATTCCTGTAAGCATTAATGCTGTAGGCACTGGATTTATATATGCATCAACTCCCTTGTGCGCCCCTCTTATAATGGGTGCCTCTCTTCCAGCTATATATCCCTTAGCAATAAAGAATAAGAATACAGCGGTATCCATTATATTCATTCCAATAATTTTTTTTATTAAATTATTATGCATAAGTAAAGTAGCAAAACCTACTCCAAATAAGATTATAGACCCTGTCTCTAAATAATTAGTAATCAATCCTTCCATGTACATTACCCTCTCTATATATGTCCTTCATAAAATAAACTGAAAAAGAAATAAACTGTAACAGATACTATAGCTCCTACACATATATTAAGTGGTAAAAGATACCCACCACTCAATATATTTCCTGCATTACCCAATGGCATAGAAAACCCCTCTATATGACTCCCCCCTGTAATAAAACTAAATCCCTTTAAAATCCCATATATTATCAATGCAAAGGACAATATCTTAATAAGCCTATTATAGCTAAATTTCTTAGATGCCTTTTCACTTCCCATAACCAACCTATATAGTATTAAACTAGCTCCGATTATAGTTCCACCTGCAAATCCCCCTCCAGGAGATAAATGTCCATGAAATATCACATATATACCAAATACCTGAATAAAAGGTATTACAAGTTTTGTAACTTCCTTCAATATAACTGTATTCATTTTTTCCTCCTGTCCATTTCATCTTGATCCTTCTTCAAAACTACTAAGACTGTCATTGCACCAGTAAATAAAACCGTGGCCTCAACAAATGTGTCCAATGCTCTATAGTCTAATATTATGCCTGTTACAATATTTAACGCACCTGTTTCCTCTACACCTTTTTCAACATACCTATGTTCCACATAATTATCTGATGGATTATGGGGTCTCCCAAATTTAGGGAGTTCATTTACTCCTACTAACAATATTACGATAATACCTATAGCTAAAAGTATAGATACTGCCTTTCTCATTTTCCGACCCCCTTAATCCTTTTCAATGTAAGCACAAATAGCAATGTTGTTATCCCTGCACCTACAGCTGCCTCTGTAATGGCTAAATCTGGTGCATTGAGCTGCTGCCATAATATTGCCATTATAAGACTATAAACCATAAACACAATAATACTACTTAACATATTCTTTAAAGCAGAAACTGCTATTGATGAGCCAATAAGTATTAAAAGCATTACAATACTAAATATCTTCATTTTCATTCACTCCAAAGGATTTTTTTGTATTATATGCTGCCTTAGCTATTAGATGAGTTGCAGTGGGATTTGTCAACCATAGAAATAAAATTATCAACAAAAGCTTTAAACTTGAAAAATTAAATCCACTATATATAATAAGTGCCAATAAACATAAGAATGCCCCCAATGTATCACATTTTGCAGCACTATGTGCCCTAGTAAACAAATCTGGAAATCTCAAAAGACCTATTGTTCCAACGCAAAAGAAAAATAATCCTCCACATAACAATATAGTCATAATTAAAATTTTCAATGGCTTTTTCCTCCACTTCTTTCAATAATATTTGATATAGCAATAGATGCTATGAAGCTAATAAGGGCATATACTAAAACCACATCTATAAAATAAGTTTCCCTTAATATAAAGGACACTATGGAAATAATAACTATGGTCTTAGTTCCTATAACATTTATAGATATTAATCTATCAGCAGGAGTAGGTCCCTTTACTGCCCTAATCATACATAAAATTACAGTTATCGATAAAAAAATAATTGCAAAAACAAATAATTTATATTCCATATTCAATTACTCCTCTATTTTTAAAAGTATCTTCTCAAATTTAGAATTAACAACACTGTCAACGTATTCCCTTTCTAAACAATGTATAGTAAAAGTATCTCCCTGTAAAATTACTGTTAATGTTCCTGGAGTCAATGTTATAGAATTTGCTAAAACAGTTTTTGTAAAGTCTTTCTTCAGTCTAGTATCAAATTTAACTATGGTAGGAGATATTTTCATCTTTGGACTCAATACTATTGCAGCCACATGAAAATTGGCCATTACTATTTCCTTTAATAAAGTAAAAATATATATAGTTAAATAATACATTTTATGGTATATATTGTATACTTCTTTTCTTTTAGAAAACATATTATCTTTATTAAGTATATAAATTAATGCAATAATAAATAGTCCTATTCCTATCACTTCTAAAGTTAACTTTTCAGAAAGAATTATCCAAAATAAAAGTAACACTATTATTTGTCTCATTGTTCTTCTTTTAACAATTTCCAACACGCACATCCCCTCTGTTTTAAATAATATAGTATATTTTTCTCCATCCAGATTATATAATTGCAACAATTATACCAATGATAATTCTGAATATTTGAAATATAGTTCAGTTTTAGTAATAATCACAAATAAAAAAATAAAAAAAATATATAGGAAAAGACATACCTCCCATTGCATATCTTTTTCTATATATTTTGTTTCAATTTGATACATATTTATTATATTATTTTATTATTTGGTGTTTCATTATGGCACATGTGTATCATTTTAACACATGGTCCAGTCCATACTTCCTTATTTTCCTGTAAAGTGTACTTCTTCCAATGCCTAGAATTTTCGATGCCATAGACATATTTCCTGATACTTCTTGTATAGTTTTTGCTATAGCACTCTTTTCTATCTCTTCTAAAGTTAATAATTTATCATATCCATTGGCATTTTCAACATGATTTACCTCTATCATATGTGTAGGTAGTTGTTCATACCTTAATACTTGATTATTTTCAGCTGTATTTATAACTAATTGCATTACATTCTGTAACTCTCTCACATTTCCTGGCCAATTATACTTTAGCATCCCTTGATAGAATCCATTATTTATACCCTTTATATTCTTTCCCATTCTCTTACTAAACTTTTTTAAGAAATAGTCTATGAATATCCTTATATCCTCTTTCCGTTCTGTTAAAGAAGGTATTTTTATAGGCATTACATTTAATCTATAATATAAATCCCTTCTAAAATTTCCTAGTTCAACCTCTTTTTTTAAATTCTTATGAGTGGCTGCAATTACTCTAACATCTACTGGTACAACATCATGCCCTCCCACTCTTACCACTTCTTTAGTCTCTATAACCCTTAACAAATTTGCTTGAGTATCTAAAGGCATATCTCCTATCTCATCTAAAAAAATAGTTCCTCCATCGGCCAATTCAAACTTTCCAGGGTGCCCTCCCTTCTTTGCACCTGTGAAGGCTCCTTCCACATATCCAAATAATTCACTGGCAACTAACTCTCTAGGGATAGCTCCGCAGTTTAAAAACACAAATGGATTTCTTCTTCTATTGCTTTCATTGTGTATGGCTTGAGCAAACATTTCCTTGCCTGTTCCACTTTCACCCAATAATAAAATAGTAGCATTAGTTTTGGCTGATACCTTTGCCAATTTTATAGCTTGTTTAATCTGTTTACTTTCTCCTAATATGTCATCGAAAGTAAATCTAGCAACTGCACCTACAATCTTATTTACCAAATTATGCACTACTTTAGCTTCTTTAAATGTTATAACTATACCTTCTACCTTATTGGATTCTATATCCTTTATAGGCGTAACATTTACTATACATGCTATCTTCCGTCCAGATTTACTTTTAAAATATATTTCTTCTTCTTCATATCCCCTACCTAATTCGATTCCTTTAAAGATTTTAGTACTATTTCTTTTATCCAATATATAATTTATATTTCTTCCTATTACTTCTTCTTCTTTTATATTTAAAAGATTCCTAGCAAAAAAATTTACCCTTTTTATTATACCTTTATTATCCATAGAAATAAGTCCTTCGGATATGGATTCCATAATGGCATGAAAATGCTTATTAGCCATTCTAAGTTTTTTATTGGTTTTATCTAATTTAAGCTCATATTCTATAGCCTCTGCAGATGCTATAACCATTCCCAATGTATGGGGATGCACTTTATCATAAATTCCAGACATACTCAATACACCTATAGTTTTACCCTTTCCATCTTTTATGGGACATGCTGATGATGTCCAATTATGGTAAAGACTACAATAATGCTCTGCTGCTAATACTTGAATAGGTTGGCCAGTAACAAGAGCCGTACCTATTGCATTGGTACCTATTATATCTTCCGTTACATTACAACCTTTATGCATATTGATATTGTCATGCTGTTCCAATAGCTTAGTATCTCCTCCAACTTGAAGTACATAGCCTTCTTTGTCTGTAAGTCTAACTATAAATCCAGTATTGCCTACAATTTTATATAGACTTTCCATAAAAGGCTGGGCCATCTTCAATAAAAATTCAAACTTTTCATATCTTTTAGATAATTCCTTGTCTGTTAATTCTGTTTTTATATTTGGTTTAAAGGCATTTACTCCCTTTTCTCTACACCTTAACCATGAATTGGCTATAGTATCTCCTACTATTTCCCTCTTTAATACACCTTCATTAATAAAGGCCTTCCTTGCCTGTAGAATTTTTTCATTCTTTTCTAGCAGGAATTTGTTGGGCATAAAATTCCTCCCCCATAATAATTTAAATTTAATATTTAATTGGGCACAAAGAATACTCTTTGTGCCCAATTACTAAATTCATATTCTTCTATTTTATATTTTACTACATGTTAAATTTAAGTTCAAATCCTAATCTATTGAGTTTAATCTTTTCTTTACCTCTGTAGCTATTAGATCTAACTTATTTCTACCATGTGGTAATGAATCTGATTTCCCATATATATATATTTTAAGTTTTGGCTCTGTTCCCGAAGGTCTTATGGCATACCACGAACCATCCTCCAATATAAATTTAAGTCCATTAGTCTTAAGATTTCTTTTATCTTGAGCTATACTTCCATCTTCTATATCCTTTATCTCTCCCGTTCTGAAATCTATAACTTTTTTTACTTTAATTCCATCAAAATCTATGGGATAATCTCTTCCGTACTGTTCCATCATCCTAGATATTCTATTTTTACCTTCTACTCCCTCTAATATAATATTAACTAAATCCTCAACATAATATCCATGAGTATCATATATGTCCATAAGCACATCTAATAATGTCTTATCCTTTGTTTTATAATATGCTGCAGCTTCTGCCAAAAGCATAGAAGATATTACTGCATCTTTATCCCTTACGAAGGTTCCATATACATAGCCTATACTCTCTTCATATCCAAATATAAACTTTTCTTCTCCATTTTTTTCTATCTCATTTACTTTTCCACATATGTTTTTGAATCCTGTCAATGTCTCTATAGTTTTAACTCCATAACTCTCCGCTATTACTTTACCTAAGTCACCAGTAACTATAGACTTTATTATTACGCCATTTCTAGGCAATGTCCCCTGCTCTTTCCTTGATTCCAATACATAATTTATAAGCAAGGCACCTATCTGATTTCCATTTAAAGCTATATATTCTCCACTATCCATATTAACCATACACGACACCCTATCACAATCAGGGTCTGTCGCTATAAGCAAATCTGCATCTACTTTTTTTCCCAATTCTTGTGCATATTTGAATGCCTTTGGATCCTCAGGATTTGGATATCCCACTGTTGTAAAATCAGGGTCTGGATTTTCTTGTTCAGGTACGACTATTATATTATTAAAATTCCTTTCTTTTAATACCCTTCTAACTGGTTCGTTTCCTGTTCCATTTAGTGGAGTATATACTATCTTTATATCCTTATCTATTTCTTCTCTAATAGCTAAATCCTTAACCTTTTCGATGTATTCATTATCTATTTCAGTACCTATATATTCTAAGAGGCCTTTTTCTTGTGCCTCTTCTTCATCTATAGTTTTAATCTTAGAATAGTCTGATATATTTTTAATATTTGAAGTTATTTCATCTGCAATATTAGATAATATTTGAGATCCTTCTTCCCAATACACCTTATACCCATTATAATCTTTGGGGTTATGACTAGCCGTTACTACTATCCCCGAAATAGTATTAAGCCTTCTAACTGCATAAGACAGTTCAGGAGTTGGTCTAACATCTTCAAACAAATACACCTTTATGCCATTTGCAGCCAATACCAATGCAGCAGTTTTAGCAAAAAAATCCGAAAAATGTCTAGTGTCATAGGCTATAGCCACTCCTCTATCCATAGCTTGTTTTCCTCTAGATTTAATAGTATCTGCAAGACCTTGAGTTGCCTTAGATATTATGTATTTATTCATCCTATTGGTTCCTGCCCCTATCTTGCCTCTAAGTCCAGCAGTGCCAAATTCCAATTCCTGATGAAACCTATCCCTTATCTCTTCCTCATCGTCTTTTATATTTTCTAATTCCCTCTTGGTATCTTTATCAATATAATCATTTTCAATCCACTGTCTATATGTTTTTTTAAATTCCATAAATACACTCTCCTCTCTTCTATATTTCTACCCAATTATCATTATAATATAATATTATTCTATAATAAATTAGAACTTAATTTTAATCAATTAAAACACAGGAAATAATAATTATTACATAGTTAAAGATATTATTGAAAGGTTATTTTCTATAAAGTTAAAAAATTTATAATTTTTAGAGGAATAAAACAACTTTTGTTGAAAATAAAAAATAAAGAACTTTTAGGAGGTAAAAAAATGTATTTTTTAACTTATAACTACAATAAAAAAACTGAACCAGGATTAATGGACAATGATAAGAATAATATCATACCACTAAAAAACATTTTTAATAAATTAGATTTAGACTTTAATGGAGATTTGAATTCTCTAATAGACATTTTTAACAAGGATTTATTTGAACAAATAAGTGAAATAATAAAAAATTGGGATGGAAAATTAATTCCATTGGATGATGTTAAACTATGTGCTCCTATACCTTACCCAAAGAAAAACTTAATATGTCTTGGGAAAAATTACTTAGACCATGCCAAAGAAACGATGGGGCTTAAAGGGTCAGAAGATAATATCCCAAAATATCCAATATATTTTAATAAATCCGCTAACCCTGCCATAGGAGATGGGGACATTATTTTAAACCATAGAGATATAACTAATATGATAGATTATGAAGTAGAACTAGCAATTGTTATAGGTAAAGATGGAATAAATATCCCAAAAGAGGATGCTGAAGATCATATATTTGGATACACTATAGTAAATGATATATCTGCAAGAAATATTCAGAGAAAACATGGACAGTGGTTCAAAGGAAAAAGTTTAGAAACCTTTTGTCCCATGGGCCCATTCTTGGTACACAAATCTCAAATTCCATTCCCAGTTGAGCTAAACCTAATTTGTAAAATAAATAGTGAAATAAGACAAGATTCCAATACTAAAAACCTTATTTTTGATATTCCCTATATAATAAGCGATTTATCTAAAGGCATGTATTTAAGAAAAGGAGATATTATCGCTACAGGTACACCTTCTGGCGTAGGTTTAGGATTTAAGCCCTTTAAGTTTTTAAAATCTGGTGATTTAATAGAATGTACTATAGAAAAAATAGGTACCCTTAGTAATAAAATGGCTTAACCCATCCACCAAATATATCTTCTAATTTTTTGGCCACTGCAAAGGCTATATCTTCTCTAAAATGTCGTGCAACTACCTGTATAGCTATGGGAAGTCCATCTGATGATGTGCCACATCTGACTGTCACTACGGGATTTCCAGTAAGATTAAAAGTCTTAGTATAGCTATACGCCCTCCTATTTTCCTTATTTGATGCCTCTCCATGCTTCATAGCTGGATATGCATTAACTGGACATAGTATTACATCATAACTATCCATAAATATAGCCATATTGGCTCTAATTTTGTCCTTCATATATAATAATTCACTGAGTTCTTCAGCACTTATCCCTTTATTTTGAGTAAATGCCCATTTCAATGATTGATGAATTTCTTTTGTATTATATTTATCTAAAATTTTTCTAACCCATTTTCCTCCATCAGAAGCAAAAATTTTACCATATACTCTATCTGTATACTCTATATAAGATGGTAAATCCTGATCTACACTGCTAACTATATTCTTTAGTACCATAGCCCCTTCTTTTATAACATCAATAGTGTCTTTTGAAGGTGTCAATATCCCATTATCTATAAAATATGCGATCCTAAGGGTGCTTAAATCTACATCCCTACTATCATAAATGGGCATATTAACAACTGTTGAAGGATCATTAGCATCATATCCTGACAATATAGGTAATAAATATTCTAAATCCTCTATATACTTGGCCATTGGACCTATTTGGGTCATGAAATCTAATACTCCACCAAAGGACACTATATGCCCCGCCCTAGAAATTCTCCCATAAGTAGGCTTTAATCCTGCTATCCCACAATTATGGGCTGGCAATCTTATGCTTCCTCCTGTATCACTTCCTATCCCTAATATGGAACACCCCGACGCTATCATTGCAGCTTCTCCACCACTGCTCCCTCCAGAAGTCCTCTCTAAATCATAGGGATTATTAGTCCTTCCATATACAATATTATCCGTTTCAAATATAAGAGTTAACTCAGGAGTATTAGTTTTACCTAAAATCAATGCCCCTTGTTCTTTTAATCTTCTCACTACCTCTGCATCTTTATCAGGTATATAGTCTTTTCTCCCTAATGTACCCGCTGTTGATACTATCCCACTGGTATCAAAAGAATCTTTTATTGTGACTGGAATTCCATGCAATTTACCCAAATACTCACCTTTATTTAATCTTTCATCGGCTTTTTTTGCTTCTTTTAAAATGTCTTCATTTATTTGTACTAAACCATTTAAACTGGGATTAAAACTTTGAATTCTATCTAATATAATCTTAACCAATTGATATGAAGATATTTTTTTCTCTATTATGGCATTATATATCTCTTTAATGGGCAAGTCTAATATTTCTTTCACAATGTCAACTCCTTAAAATATCTTTCTCTTCAAGACATCTATTTGCCTTCTTAAAAAGTTCCAACAGTATAATCATTTTTACTATAGCACCTATAAATATAGGTAAAAAAAGTAAAATTAAAACTTGTGGCATAACACTACCTATCAATGTAAATATAAATACTCCCATAGTTATATATAAATATATTTCCCATCTTTTAATTGCCATCTTTTCTAAGGGATACTCTTCTTTATTTCTTGCCATTTCAGCTATACCATAACATATATTATATATCATCATTAAACTTAATACTGTGGCAACTATACTTGAAATGAACAAAACCACGTATAATGGGTCAAACATCCCTGTATCTATCTTAAATTCATAGATGTCTGCAATAGATATAATAGCCAATGGTAATGCAAATCTTCTAGCCTGATAAAAATAATCACTTTCAGAGGCAAGATAATTCAATGCTGAATAGATCATAATATAGCCTATAATATCTGGTAATATATCCACACCTTGAATTCTAAAGTCAAATAAAAATATGAATCCCCAAAATATTTTATTAAACATATTTAATATCCTACCCCCTTTAATCTTTAATCCATTTTTCTATTTTTACTGGTTTAAAAGATTCCATTTTTTCTATTAATGTATATGGATTTTCATCATGAATAATTATATTTTTATGTTCTTCTTTTAAAAACTTTTCTTTTACCATATGACTCAACAATTTTATGTAATTATCAAAATAATTGTTTATATTAAGTATGCCTACAGGCTTATTATGATATCCCAACTGATGCCAAGTGAACACCTCTGTTAGTTCTTCTATGGTACCTATCCCTCCAGGTAATGCTATGAAGCCATCAGACAGTTCATACATTTTAGATTTTCTCTGGTGCATATCATCTACTATATGTAATTTAGACAGTGATACATGTTCAACTTTCTCATACAATCTTTTAGGTATCACCCCTATGGCATGTCCTCCATTATCCATTATACTCCTGGCCAATTCTCCCATTAGACCAACATTTCCACCTCCATAAACTAGCTTTATATCCTTTGAAACTAAATATTTTCCTAACTCCCTTGCTATCTCTCTGTATTCAGGTATTCTGCCAAAACTAGATCCACAAAATATACATAAAGTATTTAGTCTTTTTGTCAAAAATATTACCTCCATCTGTAGTTTCTTTTAATTCAAATTTTCTATAATATCATATCAAATTATTCAAAATAAAGAAAGCATGGTAATAATAACCATGCCTTAATCCTATCTATAGATCTAATAAATAATCTGTAACATTATATATCTCATTGTCTTTTACATAAACTCTGGGGATCCTCTTATTTAACATACACAATACAGCTGCTGGTATATTGCCTATTTTATTTGCTATCTCCTCTATAGTTATTTCTTTTTTACCTTTACTTCCCATAAGTACAACCTCATCACCTCTATTTACATCTAATCCAGTAACATCTACCATGCATTGATCCATACACAATCTTCCTACTATAGGAACTATGGTATTTTTAACAATACAACTACCTTTATTACTAAGCAACCTACTAAAACCATCTGCATATCCTATGGGCACTGTAGCTATCTCAGACTTTTTCTTTGTCTCATATGTTAATCCATAGCTTAATTTTTCACCTTTGTCCACTTCTTTCACATAGGATATCTGTGCCTTTATTGTCAAAATATTTTTTAGCTTCAATACCTCTCTATCTGCTTCAGGATAGGGATATACTCCATATAATATTATTCCTGCCCTTACCATATTATAATTTAACTCTGGAAAATTCATTATAGCTGCACTATTGCACACATGTTTTAATGGAATATCTATATTAAGTTCTTGTAACCCTTTACAGACATGATTAAATTTTTCAACTTGTTTTAAAGTATATTCTCTGTCATCGTCTGCTGCTGGAAAATGTGTAAATATCCCTTCTACCTCTACATTCTTCATGTTAAAAATATCTTTAATGATCTTTATATTTTCACTATTAGGCATGAATCCTAGCCTATTCATCCCTGTCTCAATCTTTATATGTAGTTTAACCTTATTATTTGTTGCCATAGCCACTTCTGAAAAAAACTTAGCCTGATCATACGTATATACTGTCAATGTTATGTTGTTTTTTATAGCCTTTTCCGCTAGATACTCTGGAGTATATCCCATTATAAGTATATCTACATCCTCTACATATTTTCTTATATGCAATGCCTCTGAGAGGTGGGCCACACCATATCTTCTAACTCCTTCTTTAGCCAATGTCTTTACTATTTGAATAGCTCCATGCTCATAGGCATCAGCCTTTACTATTGCCATTAGTTCTGTTTCCTTTTTTAATAGCTTTCTGATCTCTTTATAATTGTAGATAAGCCTATCCAAATCAATCTCGGCCCATACAGGTCTAGTTAACTTTTTCATCATAATTCCCCCTTAATCATTTTTCTTTTGTGACTTTTCTGAATTTTATTCCTTTTATTTATTTTCGCTATATTTCTACAAAATCCTCTATTATAATTAAAACTGAATAAAAAAAATAACCTTATATAAGGTTATTTTTTCTAATCTAATTGGTCTATCCATATCTGATAATCTGCATCTGAAGGCATTCTCCAGTCTCCTCTAGGAGAAAGACTTACTGTACCAACCTTTGGACCATCGGGTAAACATGACCTTTTAAACTGCTGAGTGAAAAATCGTTTATAAAACATCTTTAAGTATTTTTTTATATTTTCCAATGAGTATTTGTTACCAAAGGCCCTCTCTGCCATTATCATAAGCTTTTTAGGCTCTGTGCCTTGTCGAATAGTATAATATAAAAAGAAATCATGCAATTCATAAGGGCCAATTATACTTTCTGTCTTCTGGGCTATTTTTCCCTCTTTATCGGGAGGCAACAGTTCAGGACTTATAGGAGTATTAATAATACTATATAATATCTTTCTAGTTTCCTCGTCTATATTATTATCTGCTACCCATTGTACTAAAAATTTAACTAATGTCTTTGGTATACTACAATTTACTGAATACATAGACATATGATCTCCATTATAGGTTGCCCATCCCAATGCTAGTTCTGATAAATCTCCAGTTCCTATAACCAAACCATTTGACTTATTGGCTAAATCCATAAGTATTTGTGTCCTTTCTCTGGCCTGTACGTTTTCATATGTTACATCATGTATATCTGGATCATGTCCTATATCTTTAAAATGCTGCAAGCAGGCATCTTTTATATCTATTTCTTTAAATGTCATTCCCAGTGATTTTATAAGACCAACTGCATTATTGTATGTATTATCTGTAGTTCCAAACCCTGGCATAGTTACTGCTATGACATTTTCCATAGGTATATCTAATAAATTAAAGGTTTGATATACTACTAATAGTGCCAATGTAGAATCTAATCCTCCTGATACCCCTATCACTGCCCTTTCCATGCCTATATGTTCCAATCTCTTTGCCAATCCTGAAACTTGTATATTAAATATTTCTTTACATCTTTCATTTATTTGTACATGGTTAGATGGTACAAATGGTGTAGGAGATATATTCCTATTTACTCTGTCCATATCTATATGGCTTTGTTCTTCAATGTCTACTACAGTATAGTTATTATTTTGATTAAATCTCTGACCATCAGAAAAAGTCCTGTTAACCCTTCTTTCAAAAGATAATCTATTTACATCCAAATCAGCAAATATAATCTCATTTTTTCTACTGAATCTGTTAGAAGTGTTAATTTGTTCCCCATTCTCACAGATTATACAATCCCCTCCAAAAACTGTATCGGTAGTAGATTCATATACACCTGCAGAACTATATACATAACCACATAGAGAACTTGCACTAAACTGTCTTATCAATTGTCTTCTATAATCAGATTTGCCAACTAATTCATTACTAGCTGATAAATTCACTATTATATTGGCTCCATTCAAAGTTAAATAACTACTCCTTGGTATAGGCGCCCACAGATCCTCACAAATATCTGCTGCAACACCATATCCCATTTCTTTATTCTTAAATATTATATTTCCAAAGGGATATTTTTCTCCAAATACTTCTACTTCCTTAATTTCATCCATTATATTTATTCCACTGGCAAACCATCTTTTTTCATAAAATTCATTATAGTTTGCTGTATATATTTTGGGAACTATTCCTCTAATCTTACCTCTTTGTATTGCCACTGCACAATTGTACAAATCATCTTTTACATTAATAGGTAACCCCACAAATATTAAAGTATCTTGATCTGTTGTACTATTCATTAATCTTTTTAATTCTATCAATGCTCTATCTAATAATGTATTTTGACTAAACAAATCCCCACATGTATACCCTGTTACACAAAGCTCTGGAAACACTAATATATTAGCCTCTTTTCCTTGCTTACAAGCCTCTATTATCTGGTCTACATTATATCTCGTATTGCCTACTTTTAATTTTGGAGATGCCGCAGCCACTTTGATAAACCCATAATTATTCACTATATGTTTCACTCCTTTGTACAAATCTTCAGCTAAATAAAACCACATAATATATATTATCAAAAAAAATCTATTTATACTATTTCTTTCAGCTTAAAATTTCAATAATTTGTTCATACCTATCTTCTATAATCTCTTTAAGATTATCTGGGTTATTATTTATGGAATCTTCCTTTTGTTCCCTTAACATAGATTTTGCCCTTTTTCTATCCTTTTTTTTCACAAACTCTGGTGCATTTTGATATATATATCTAAAATTATCTTTTTTCTTTCTATTCCTATAGCCACTTATGGATTTATAAGTTGAAGATATATTATCTATGGACTCTTTATACAACACAGTTAACACCTCTGGATGATAGTATTCCAACAATGACATAGACTCGTCACATAGACCATATATCCTTATTCTCTCATCGTATCTTTTACTATTGTACTTCTTTTGTAATTCTTCAGGTATTCTCTCGTTATTATCAGTTCTTTCTATATAATAAATATTCTTATTAAAACTATATTTTTCTATTATAACCATGGGATTTAACTTATTTATTAGTCCCTTATCTATTTTTTTTCCTATATCATTAAATATATATCCATTATAATCTTCACAATTATATATAGTTATTGAATCATTTATTTTATATTTATATTTTATATCTCCCCACATCTCTACTGCTAGCTTGTCCTGAATCTTATCAATGTTTAATCTTTTTTTCATTTTATATACCCCCTAACAATATTATAGTATAACATATAATAAAGAACATCTGTTTGTTTTTTTTTCAAAAAAATAAAGGGACCATATTATTGGCCCCTAAGTTCTTATTTCATATTTCCTTGACTTAATTGAGATTTTAATTGCTGTCTATCTTGTTGATTTATTGTCTTAGCTGTATTATAATATCCTTTTTGTTCTGCTATTTTATATAAATCATAATGGAACTGCTCAGCTTCATCCCTTAGCTGTTGTAATGCTCCCCTAAGTTGTGGATTAGATGAACAACCTATTGCCTTTGTGTAAGCATCCATACTGGATTTAGTCATAGAAAGTACATCATTTACTATTTGCTTTTCATTCATTATAAATTTTACCCTCCTTATAAATTAATACCCATTAAAGGGAATCAGTTAAATTTTGTGCAGTAGTTTGGGCTTCTTGAGCTGCTTGCTGGAACATTTGTTTTATTTGTCCATCCTGACATCTTTGTGCATAATCATTGAATTTTGCTACCATATTTTGATGGCTTCCAATGATTTCCCTTAAATTTTGTGCTTCCAATTCATTTAATTGATTAAGGTTTAATTTGTTTTGTAATGTCACAGGCAATTCTCCTTTCTATTTTTAATCCTTTATTATTGTTTCCTTTACTATAAAAAATATAATTGAAAAAACTATCCATTTTTTTAATGGATAGTTAAATTATTGAAAACAAAGTTAGTGGTCTAATAATGAATAATTTGTCATTTTATGAATTTTTTTCAAAAATATTTTTTAGAGTATCTATATATGTCTTATAATCCTTTTCACTAAAAAGTATAAATCTTATCTCATCGAAATCTTTTTTAGATATGATATCCTTTGTAGTTTCAAGAGCTATAATTGAAGCCTTTTCTATTGGATATCCATATACACCTGTGCTTATAGAAGGAAAAGATATACTTTTTATACCCTCACTATATGCTAAGTTCAAACTATTTCTATATGCATTTTGTAAGAGTTGAGGTTCATTTTTATTTCCTCCTTGCCATATTGGTCCTACTGTATGTATTACATATTTGGCGTTTAAATTACCACCTGTAGTAATAACAGCTTCACCAGTGGAACATGTACCCTTTGTTTTTCTTATTTCTTTGCACTGTTCAAGAATTTTAGGCCCTCCAGACCTATGTATGGCACCATCCACACCTCCACCACCTAATAGAGAACTATTGGCAGCGTTTACTATGGCCTCAGTATCTTCCTTAGTTATATCTCCTTTTAATACTATTACCTTAGTACCACAAAACATAATTTCTAGCATTTATAATAGACCCCCTTTAAAATTAATATATCTAATTAAAATAATATCATATATTTTTTGTTTTTCATGTTATAATATTTGATGAATATTTTATAAAGGGAGGATTTAAAAATGGATATGTTAGGACAGTTTGTAAAATATATTAAACTAGATGATGAAAAACGAATTTTAGTATCTGTCAATAATCAATTTGAAAATTATCTACAAGACAAAAAAAACCGTACTATGATAAAGGATGGTTGCAAATCTATACTTAAAGACAATTTTATAAAATTAGAAATAGGTAAAAATATTTGTCGCATTACAGTAAAAGAAGGTACTGAAGAAAAAAATATGGAACTCATAAAAACAGAATTAGTTAAAGGTTTAGAAATGGCCATGGCATTTCTATCCCAAATGCAAAATAACCAGGAAGATTAATCTTCCTGGTTATTTTTCTATATTATTTCCTAAGAACTAAAAGCTAGAAACTAATAACTTATTTTATCCTACCAATACGATAATAGTACCTAAAAATATAAATATATCTGCTATATTAAAAATGGGCCAACCCTTTAATTTGATATATATAAAATCTAAAACTCCATTGTCTCTTATTCTATCTATTAAATTTCCTAATGACCCTCCCAATATAAATGATAGCCCTATCTTAATCCATATCAATCCATCATATTGAAAGGAAATATATATATAATATGTCAGTAATATTATAGACAATATAGTTAGAGACTTTATCAATCTCTGTCTGCCCTTCAATATACTAAATGCTGCCCCTGTATTTTTAACTACCCTTATAAATAATAAATTTCTATATACTTTTATATTATCTCCTAGATTGTATCTAGAAGATATGATATGTTTTGAACCTTGGTCTAAAATTATAATTAATATAATAATTCCAATATAAATTAAATTATACAAATTTATTTTTTATCAATCCTTCCATATTTCTCAAATAATTCACTCTCTCTTTTATAAAGGGGTATACCTAATTTTTTATGGAGCTTAATCATCCAAGGTTCCTTTAGCATAGCCTTTTCTATTATGCCTTCTTTCATAAACACTTCCTGTGGACTACCTTCTCCTATTATCTGTCCACTAGACATTACATATATATATTCACATAACTCATATATCATATCCATATCATGACTTGATATAACTATTTTTTTATTACTTTTAGCCAATTCCATTATTATTTCAACTATTTTTGTTGTACTTACTGGATCTAACCCTGCTGTAGGCTCATCAAACAATATTATGTCATTTTCCATAGCCAGTGTACCAGCTATAGCTACCCTCTTTTTTTGTCCATGACTCAAAAAATGCACAGGTTTTTCTTTAAACTTTTCCATTCCAACCATAGCTAGAGCCTTTTCCACCCTTTTGTTTACTTCTGTTTCTTCAATATCTAAATTCCTTGGGCCAAATGCAACATCATCATATACCTTTGAATAAAAAATTTGTTTGTCTGGGTCTTGAAACACTATTCCTATTTTTTTTCTGACTTCTATTAATGCCTTTCTACTATACTTCATCTCTTTATTTCCCAAGAAAATCTTACCTGTACGTGGCCTTAAAAGTCCCATAAGATTAAAAAAAAGAGTAGTTTTTCCTGAGCCATTTGCTCCAACTATTCCTACAATATTGTAATTTGTTATATCTAAGTTTATATCCTTTAAAGCTACTGTACCATCTTCATAGGTATAGTATACTCCCTTTGTTTTTATCATTATTATCACCTACATATGAAATTCTCTATCAAATCCCCGTGCATCCAAGCTATATTGTAATGATTTATATCTATCCATTACCCTTATAAATAATGAGGCAATAAGTGCCGATAGAGAGTTATATCCCTTTTTTATATCCATATATCCTAATTTTAACTTCTGTGCAACAATTATATTATTGGCTTCATCTAACAATATAAATATAAATCTATATATCAACACCATCATTTCTATTGCTATAGTAGGAACTCTATGCCTTCTAAAAATATATATCAAGTCATTCATTGGAGTAGTTAAAATCAAAAAAAATGTACAGGAAATAGAAGACAACGCCCTTAGTAACAATATAACAGTGTCATTAATTCCCTGTCTTGTTACCCCTACATAAATATTCCAAACATTTGTCACTAAAATAAAATTATTACTATCTTTAGATAATGATACCAATAATGGAATACTGCCCATAATCAAAAAAGATATTGGTATCAATAATATCCTAAAATATCTTTTAATAGATATCTTAGCTATAGTAGTTATAATTATAAAGTTCAATATAAATACCATTCCATATAAAACCTTTTTATTTACAATCATTGCTAATATCATTAGTCCAATGGCAAAATAAAATTTTGCCATTGGATTATAGTCCTTTAACCCATTAGTATAACTATATTTATCTATTATAAGCATTTTTGTTATCCTTTTTTCCCTTCATATATCCAAAATAATATGCTATTATGCCTGCTCCAAGAGCAGCTTGTAGAGAAAATAATAGACTTTCTATCTCTCCACTTGGTGGCTCCCAAAGAGGTTCAAACCATGGTTCGTATTCTGGTACTATCTCAGTTATAGCTTCTTCTGCCATGCCATCTGCTCCACCAAATTCAGCCCCTGCCTTTATAAATAAAGGAAGAATAATTATTACAGCTAAAACTATTAATAAAATCATGTTTTTATTGAAGGTTTTCAATTAAGTCTCCCCCTTCTTTATTATATTCAACTATTAAATTATAAACTATCACTGTAATTATACCCTCAGCAATAGCTAGAGGTATTTGTGTAACTGCAAATATTGACATAAACTTACCCAATGATGCCATTATACCCAAATTAGGATCAGGATATGCCATGGCCAACTGAGTAGATGTCACCATATAAGTTACTAAATCTCCCAATGCTGCTGCTAAAAATACACAATAGTCTTTTTTAATACCTCTTTTAGACATAATCTTAAATATCCCATATGCTACTATTGGTCCAACTATAGCCATTGAAAAAGTATTAGCTCCTAAAGTGGTTATTCCTCCATGGGCCAAAAGTAGTGCTTGAAACAATAAAACTATTACCCCTAAAAAACTCATCACAGCAGGACCAAATAATATGGCACCCAATCCAACACCCGTTGGATGTGAACAACTACCAGTTACTGATGGAATCTTGAGAGCCGACAATATAAATACAAATGCCCCTACCAATGCCAGTAACATCTTCTTTTTTGGTTCCTTATTAACTATCTTATTGATATTCATCATACCTTTAATAACAAAAGGTATGGCTACAATGGCCCAAAACATAGCCCATTTTGGAGATAGATATCCTTCCATAATATGCATTGCTAAGGATATCTTAGGTGTCATAAGCACCAATACAAATATTAATAATGCTTTTAACTTTTTACTACTTCCCATACTATCTACCCCTTTCTCAACTATCTTTAACTACACTTAATGATTCATGTGCAGCTTTTAACATATTATCTAGATCTTCAAAACTATGGGCTTGTGATATAAATATACCCTCAAACTGAGAAGGTGCCAATAATACCCCCCTAGATACCATTTCTCTAAAAAATACAGCATATTTTTCTGTATCACATTTCATAACATCTACATATTTTTCTATAGGACCTCTAGCAAAAAACATAGATATCATTCCACCAGCCCTGTTTACTGTAGCGTCTAACTTTAATTTATCTATTATTTCATTTAATCCTTTTTCTAAATAAATAGCCTTTTTCTCCAAGGACTTATATACATCATTTTTACCTTTAAGATTTTTCAATGTCTTATACCCCATATACATTGCCAATGGATTTCCAGATAAAGTTCCTGCTTGATAAACAGGGCCTGTAGGAGAAACCATATTCATAATCTCTCTTTTTCCTCCATATGCTCCCACTGGTAATCCGCCACCTATAATCTTTCCATAACAGGTCAGATCACTATTAACCCCATAATATTGTTGAGCACCACCAGCAGAAAGCCTGAATCCAGTTATAACTTCGTCAAATATAAGTAAAGCACCATACTCCTTAGTTATATCTCTAAGTCCTTGTAAAAAGCCCTTAATAGGAGGTACTACCCCCATATTTCCTGCAACAGGTTCTACTATAATTGCCGCTATATCATTTCCCATCTCTTCAAAAACTTTTCTCACTGAATCCAAATCATTATAAGTGCATACCAATGTATCCTTAGATGTACCTTCTGTTACGCCAGGACTTGTAGGAACAGAAAATGTCAATGCCCCTGACCCTGCCTTTACCAATAAGCTATCAGAGTGTCCATGATAACATCCTTCAAATTTTACTATTTTATCTCTCTTTGTATATCCCCTTGCAAGTCTTATAGCACTCATTGTAGCCTCAGTACCCGAATTAACCATTCTAACCATTTCTACCGATGGGCTAATCTCAGTAATTAATTTTGCCATCTCAAGTTCTATAGCTGTAGGCATACCATAACTTGTCCCTCTACCTATTACAGTATCTATATCAGAAAGTATGTCTTTGTTACTATGACCAAATATCAATGGTCCCCAAGAACAGATAAAATCTATATACTCATTGCCATCCTCATCATAGAGCCTGCTTCCCTCACCTCTATTTATAAATATGGGATTCATGCCCACAGAATTAAATGCCCTCACTGGACTATTAACTCCTCCAGGTATATATTTTTTTGACTCTTGATAAATTTCCTTAGATTTTTTTAAATTCATTTTTTTCACTCCTTAATCTTGGCCGCCAATTCTTTGGCAAAATATGTTATTATCATATTGGCTCCTGCCCTCTTTATAGATAATGTGGATTCATAAATAACATCTTCACTTAATAGTCCATTTTCTACTGCCATCTTAATCATGGAATACTCTCCACTTACACTATATGCTGCTATGGGTATATTTCTATTATCTTTAACCCTTCTGATTATATCTAAATACGATAAGGCTGGTTTAACCATTACTATATCTGCCCCTTCTTGTATATCTAAGTCAACCTCTCTCATAGCCTCATCACTATTAGCACTATCCATTTGGTATGTCTTTCTATCGCCAAATGATGGAGCCGAATTAGCTGCATCTCTAAAGGGCCCATAAAAACTTGATGAATATTTGGCACTATATGACATAATAGGTACATCTGTATATCCCTCTCTATCTAAGGCCTTTCTTATATACCCTACCCTTCCATCCATCATATCCGATGGTGAAATCATATCCGCTCCAGCATTAGCATGACTAATGGCTATTTTAGCTAAATACTCCAATGTCAAATCATTTTCAACATATCCAGTATCATTTATTATTCCACAATGCCCATGATCTGTGTACTGACACATACAAACATCTGTTATTACATATATGTCATTAAATTTACTCTTTATAGTTCTTAATGCCCTTTGTACCACACCATCTTTACTATATCCTTCACTTCCAAATTTATCCTTATTATTTGGTACTCCAAAAAGTAATATGCTCTTTATCCCCAATTCTCTTATCTCTTTAATTTCTTCGATAAGCATATCTACAGAAAAATGGTAATTTCCCTTTAAAGATGGGATTTCTTTTTTGATGCCTTTGCCTTCTACTACAAATAAAGGATATATGAGGTCCTCTATATTTAACCTTGTTTCTCTAACCATATCCCTTATCATGCTATTCTTTCTAAGTCTTCTGGGTCTATTTATCAACTCCATCTGTTACTTCCTCCTTAACTATAATGCCTTTTATTATTCCTGCCATATCATATCTATGGGCTTCTAAGTCTACCCTTAAGCCAAATTTCCTCATGGTATTACTAGTTACTGGACCTATAGACACTGTATTTACATCATTTAATAACTCCACATTTTTTTCTCCTAATAAATCCATTACTCCTTTTACTGTAGATGAACTTGTAAAGGTTATATAATGTATGTCTTGTTCCTTAAATGTATTTATTAATATCTCCCTATTATTCTTTGCACTTTCTGTATAATAAAGATGTACCTCTTTTACTTTACATATCTTTCTCAATTCATCTACCAGATATGGTCTGGCATCTCTAGACCTTGGAATTAATATCTTGTCATCACTATTTAATACTTTTACTAATTCCATATATATGTCTTCAGCTATATATTTTTTAGGAACTATATCAGGCACTATCCCATTTTCCTTAAGGGCATTAGCTGTGGCAGGACCTATGGCAACTACCTTGGTATTGCCTAATCTCCTTAAATCATAACCTTTATCATATAATCCCTTCATAAAAACCCTTACCCCGTTCACACTGGTAAATATAATATAACTATACTCTCCCATATTTTCTATAGATTCCATCAATGGAGCATTTGGCCAAATATCCTTTATTTCTATAGATGGAATAGGTATTGGGTTACCTCCCAAATCCAATATAGCATCTGTAATACTTTCATTTTGAGCCTCTGGCCTAGTAATAATTATGTTCTTTCCAAATAGAGGTTTTCTTTCATGGAAATTCAATACTCTCCTAAGTCTTACCACATCTCCAACAACTATAAGACTTGGGGATGTGATATTATGTTTTTTTACTTCATCTACTATATTAGACAAATCACCTGTCACTACTTGCTGATTTGAATGGGTTGCCCAGTGAATCACCGCCACTGGTGTATCTATTTTCTTATGGTTTTGGATTAAACCTTTACATATCTTTTCCAAGTTTTTCATTCCCATGAGAAATACCAATGTTCCATCCAGTTTTGCCAAATTACTAAAATCCAATTCATTACTTTCATCCTTCAAATGACCAGTTATTACATGAAATGATGTATTATAACCCCTATTGGTTATTGGTATGCCCCCGTAACACAGTCCTCCTATGGCTGAAGTTATCCCAGGGATTACTTGAAACTCTATGCCTTCATTAAATAGATATTCCCCCTCTTCTCCTCCTCTACCAAATACATAGGGGTCTCCTCCCTTTAAACGTACAACATCTTTTCCTAACTTGGCCTTTTCCGCTAATAATTTATTTATATCCTGCTGATTCATGGTATGATTTCCTGCTTCTTTTCCTACATAGATAAATTCACATCCATCCTTTGCCCATTTTAAAAGTCTAGGACTGGAAAGTCTGTCATATACTATTACATCACACATTTTAATAGCTTCTAGACCTCTAAATGTAATCAATTTATAATCTCCAGGTCCTGCTCCCACAAGGTAAACTTTACCCTTTTTCACAGGCCATCACCTCCATAATACCATTGGCCAATCTTTGTCCCAATTCCTTTTCTTTACCTACTTGTCCCACCACAGTATCTTTTACTAATATAGAACCATCCTCAGGACCCAATATACCCATTAAAGTAATTTTATTCCCGTCTATATTGCATATTGCTCCCACAGGCATATGGCAACCTCCATTTACGGCTTTTAAAAATGCCCTTTCACACTTAGATTGTATATCAGTCTTTTCATCGCCTATGACTTGTAAAATTTTCTCCAATTCACTTCTACCCTGTTTTATTTCTATGGCCAAAGTCCCTTGTGCAGGTGCTGAAATCATTATTTCATCTGGCAAATAATAACTGATTCTGTCTTCTAACCCCAATCTTTTCATACCTGCCGCTGCCAAAACTATTCCATCATACTGACCCTCGTCTAATTTTCTAAGCCTTGTATCAACATTACCTCTAATTGGTAGTATATTTAAGTCAGGTCTATACTTCAAAAGTTGATACTTTCTTCTCTTGCTTCCAGTTCCAATTCTCCCACCATGGGGAAATTCATCTAAAGATTTAATACCATTACTAAATACCATTACATCCCTATGATCTTGGCGACAGGGTGGATCTGTAAACATAAGGCCTTCTGGCAATTCTGTAGGCATGTCCTTCATACTGTGTATAGCCATATCTATTTCTCCATTTATCAAGCACTCTTCAATTTCCTTTACAAATATTCCCTTATCTCCAATTTTATCTAACGCCTTGTCTAATATCTTATCTCCCTTTGTCTTTATTACCTTTATTTCAAATTCTATATCTGGATAATGATCTTTTATTTCATTTATAACCCATTTAGTCTGTGCAATAGCTAATCTACTACCCCTAGATCCTACTACAATTTTCATATTTTATTCTCCTATCCTTTAATTCCTGTAAATTTAAATATGCTAACTCCTTAAAAATAGTCTTTCTTTTTTCATTGTCCACACATTTTTTTATAACTATTTTTCTTATCTTACCCATTTCTTCTACCCTCTCTACCATATCTTCATTACATATTTCCATTATCTCTCTTCTCAATTGTGCTGCAAAATATGGACTATTCCCTTCAGTAGATACCCCTACAACTATAGGTCCCTGTTTAAATGTAGAAGGTATTATGAAGTCTGATTCTTCTTTATCGTCTACTATATTGCATAATATCCCTTTTCTATTACACTCTTGGTATATACCATGATTTATTTCCCTTGAGGATGTTGCTCCAATCACTATGCTTTTTTCTTTAATATATTCTGGCTTAAATACATCTTGTATATATTCAATTCTATCCATTATATCTTTAAATTTTGGAGCTATATTAGGACTTATGACCTTCACATTCATGTCATATTGTAAAAATGTTTTAGCTTTTCTAAACCCCACATCTCCCCCACCAAATATAACTACATTAAATTTTTTAGTATTTATCATTATAGGATAAAACATCCTATCACCCCATCCTTAAGTCAAACAAATCATCTAACATCTCCATATAGTTCTCTACTTTTTGCTCATCTTTTTCTTCTTTAAGTTTCAATACTGGATTTCTTACTACTCTTTTTAATGCAGAAGATAACATCTTTTCCACAATCTTTTTCTCCCTACAGTTAAGTTCTATTTTTCTATTTATATAATCCAATGTATCCGACTCCACTTCTCTACACATATTATTAATTCCCTTTATTACAGGATCTACCTTTATACTATTCATCCAATCATAGAAACCTCTAATATCCTTCGATATAATTCCCTCTGCATGTTTGCAAAGTCTCTTTCTTTCCTTCATATTGTTTTTAGATATTTCTTTCAAATCATCTACATCGTATAAAAATACACCTTCCATCTCTCCTACTTTAATATCCACATCTGTGGGCATAGCCATGTCTAATATATATATATCTTTATCAATAGATGGCATATCTTCATATTTGATTACTTTATGTGGAGATGCTGTGGAACATATTATCATATCCACATCGTTTATTACATCATATCTATCACTAAAGGCTAAAGATCTAATTACATCATGGTTTGGAAATGCACTTTTAACCTTTTCAATATTCCTATTGGCTATATATATACTATCAACGCCTTCTTCTAATAAATGATTTAGTGCTAATTTTCCCATCTCTCCAAATCCAATCATCAATGCCTTTTTTCCTTGTAATGTCTTCATCTTTTCCTTTAAATATTTTACTCCTATATAGCTTACAGACAATGGTCTTTCTGATATCTTTAGTCCTTGTTTTATTCCCTTTGCTGTAGTTATAGCCTCTCTAAATATTTTATTTAATATTTTCTTACTGGCTCCAATCTCCATTGATGTCATAATAGCATCCTTAACCTGACCCAAAATCTGGTCCTCCCCTATAACTACAGACTTTAATCCAGCAGAAACATCAAATAAATGCTTAGCTGCATCCTTACCTTTCTTTACAAATAAATATTTTTCGCAGCCTTCCAACATGATTTTAGATTTGTAGTATTCCTTTACATAGCTTATATGTTGAGCACATTCCTTATTTCTATAAGCTATATATACCTCACTCCTATTGCATGTGGATAAAATTACAGCTTCCCTTATCCCATAATCTAATAGATCATTTAGTAATCCTACTTTTTGAGAATTAGTAAATGCTGCCTTCTCTCTCACATCTGTTGGTGCTGTATCATGGTTTATCCCTATAACTGAAATATCCATGTAAAATCCTCCAAACTATTATTCTATTTCTTCTGCTCTTTTTAAAATTATATCTGCTAAAAGAGGTTCTGCTCCGATAGGCTTACCCATTTTAAATGTCACATTTTTATATTTGTCTGACAACTCACCAATTATTTCTGGTATATCTTCCTTGATGTGTATGCCCTCATATAAAAAATAAGGCACTACTAATATGTTTTTTATACCATTTTCTACCAGGCCACCTACTACCATAGGTATATTAGGCTCTGAAATCTCCATATGTGCCCCTGCTACCATTTCATATGAAGCCATTTCTTTAACCATATCCACCACTTTTTCAAATGTCTTTTGTGCATCCGAAGACCTACTTCCATGTCCTACTATCAATAATCCCTTTCCCATTTTAATTTACCTCCTCTTTAATTTTCTTTATAAGTTTATCTAAATCACAAAATATATTTCTATAAACAATCTTAGGTCTCTTCACTAAAACTACCTTTATTCCCAATTCTATAGCTCCTTGAATCTTTTCTGAAGTCCCTCCTGTATTGCCGCTCTCCTTAGTTACCATATAATCTATATTGTATTGGTTAAATAGAGATTTATTCAATTCTTTATCAAATGGTCCCTGTATTCCTATAATATGTCCAGCATTGATGCCTAGTCCTTCACATCTTTCAATTACATTGGAAGTGGGAAGCACCCTTGCATAGAGTCTCTCTTTTTCAAGATTTTTAGCAAATATGTCAAGATTTTTACTACCTGTGGTAAGCATAATATTGCCCTTAGTATATTTCAAATATTCTACTGCTTCTTCAAAGTCATTTACCTCTATAACATCTCCATGATGTATACCCTTTCTTTCAAATCTCATATAGGGTATGTCCATCTGGTTTGAAATACTCATTGCAAGTTTAGATATCTCTGTGGCGTAGGGATGAGTAGCATCTACTATTATTTTTATCTTTTCTTTATTCACAATGTCTTTAAAGCTTGATTCCTCTAATTTATAACAATAAACCTTCATTCTATCTTCTTTACCTAATAATTCTTGTCCATATTCAGTGGTAACGGTAACTATTACTTTGTATCCCATATCTAATAAATTTCTAGAAATATCCCTTCCGTCTTTAGTACCACCCAACACTAATATCAAAGATTATACCCCCTAGGAGTCACAATCTTATTATCTATAATCTTAGTATTGGAATTTCCTATTATAACCACTGTAAACATATCTATGGGATATTCCAACATTTCATTTAAATTAGTCACAAATACTTGTTGATCATCCCTTTTAGCATTCCTTACTATCCCAACAGGGGTCTTATCTGACCTATACTTCATCACTATTTCCCTGGCAATATTAATATGCTCCACCCTTTTTTTACTTTTAGGATTATATAAACATATAACAAGATTTCCTTTGGCTGCTAATTCTATTCTCTTTTTTATAAGTTCCCAGTCTGTAAGCAAGTCACTTAAACTTATTACCGCAAAATCATGCATCAAAGGTGCCCCCAGTACAGCAGCTGCTGCTGATGCCGCTGTAACTCCAGGTATTATTTTTATTTCAGTATTTATATTATACTTCTGGGCAATTTCATATACGATACCTGCCATACCATATACCCCGGCGTCTCCACTACTAACTATTGCAACTCTTTCTCCATCACCAGACAATTCCAATGCCTTTTTACACCTTTCCACCTCTCCCTTCATAGGAGATTTTATAAGTTTTTTTTCATTCACTATATCCTTAATTAAAGAAATATAAGTTTTATATCCTATAATAATATCTGCATCATCAAGGGCATTTCTAGCTTCTTCAGTCATGTTACAAATATCTCCTGGCCCTATCCCTACTACATATAAAATTCCATCCTTATTCATTTAATCTCTCCTCCCATACCGACAAAGTAAATCCTTGAAACTTTCTTTTCTTCATTAAACATCTACCATTGTGGGAAGATATATATCCACAAGGTTCAGATACTCCCCCCACTCCTATAGTCCTTCTTACAAATTCTGATACATCAAAATTCTCTTCTATCATCCTAATCTCTGTTCTATCTATAAACTCTACTGGTACTCTGAAATGTTCACTAGCTTGTAATATCCCTTGTTCATCTTTTTTTATATCTACAGAACTTAATTTTTTAATGCTCTCTATTTTAAGACCTATTTCATCAAATAGAGCCTTTATCCCATGGATCATGTCTTCCCCTTTGATTCCCCTTCTACATCCTACTCCCACAACTATATTTTTAAGTGTTAATTGAATACTCCTACTATGGGTATTATCTATAATCTTATTAGTTATATATATTATTGAATCAAAATTATTAATAGATTCTGTACCTACTATTTTTATATTATTATAGTCTGGTATATCCAATGGAATATCTGTACATATACCTACTCTTTTTCCATTAACTATGTCTGCTGTTATTTCCTTTGCCTTTTTAAGGCTTTCCATTTTACAGTTTAATCTCTTTGCCAACATATCTATAGATATAAGCCCCAATACATCTGATGCCGTAGTTATAACTGGAATAGCACCTATTCCTTTAGCTATTTTTTCTGTATATGCATTGGCACCTCCCAGGTGTCCCGATAGAAGACTTATTACAAATCTTCCCTGTTCATCCATTACCATTATAGCTGGGTCCCTAGTCTTGTCTTTGATATAAGGCGATATCACCCGTACAACTATTCCCGTTGCCATAATAAACAATATATTTTTATATTCTTTAAAAAGCACTCCTACGAATGACTTCAAGGTTCCTTGAAATTTATCTTTAGTATATATATCCACAGTTGTATCTATATTTCTCTTTACTTTTTCCGCTGTAGCCAGTCCACCCTTAGTCAAAGTGACTATGGCAAGTTTCATTATTTTCCTCTCCTATATTCATGAGTAAATGTCTTATCGTACAATTTGGATTTTTCATATTTGTTCCCTAAAAACCCTCCTACCAATATTTGAGCTGTTTTTGTTATATTTGCCCTCTTTACCTTTTCAGATATGTCTTTTAGTGTTCCCCTTACTATTTTCTGGTCCTCCCATGTGGCTTTCTGCACCACTGCAACTGGTGTTAATTCATCATAATGTACCAATAATCTTTCTACAACATTATCTATCATATGAACAGATAAAAATATAGCCATAGATGCCCTATGAGATGCCAATGACTCTAAATTTTCCTTTTCTGGCACAGGAGTTCTTCCTTCTAATCTAGTACATATAACCGTCTGGGATACATCTGGCAATGTAAACTCTTTATTCATGGCTGCCGCTGATGCCACAAATGAGCTTACTCCTGGTATGACTTCACAAGCTATTCCCATATCTTCCAATGGATCTATCTGTTCTCTTATTGCCCCATATATACTGGGGTCTCCTGTATGAACTCTAGCTACTAATTTACCTGACTCCACACTCTTTTTAATCAAGTCTAATATCTCATTTAAATCCATATGGGCACTATTATAAAGCTCACTACTTTCCTTTCTACAGTCAATTATCTTTTTATTGACTAAAGAACCAGCATATATTACTACGTCTGCTTTTTCTACAATCTTTTTACCTTTCACTGTTATCAAGTCAGGATCTCCAGGACCTGCTCCAATAAAATAAACTTTATTCATTTTCATTTCTCCCCTTTACAATCATGGTAGAAAGATATGGAATACCACTCTTCACTATTTCTATATCTCTAGTTATACTTTCATCATTAGTACCACATTTAGATACTAATACAAACTTTTCATCCAATCCTTTTTTCTCAAGACTTTCAGCCAATTTCTCATTATGTCCAGAAGGCTTCATTACTACTAAATTATCAAAATTCTCCATCACTTCATCTATCTTTTCTCCATTTTTTCTCAATGGAAATATAATCAATGTTTCATCTCCCATAGCCAAAGGGGTATTGGACTTACTAGCTGCTGCACAGAAGGATGTTATGCCTGGTACAGTTTCAACTACTATTCCCCTATTTTGTATCTCTGGTAATATATACATATAAGTGCTATAGAGCATGGGGTCTCCCAATGTTATAAAAGCCACATTTTTGCCGTCTATCAATTTATTATAAATTATTTCAGTATTCCTTTCCCATTCACTCTTTAATTCTCCTTCTTTATATACCATGGGAAATGTTAAATGTAATATTTCTGTATTACTGTTCACATAATCCTTCACTATATCTAATGCTACACTTCCCTTGCCTTTTTTTCCTTCAGGACATATGAGCACATCAACTGCTTTTATAATATCTACCGCTTTTATTGTGAGTAGCTTTGGATCTCCTGGTCCCACTCCTACTCCATAAAATATCCCTTTCACAAAAATCATTCCTTCCTAGCTGAAATTACATATATAGGGTTTTGCCCCTCCATCATAGTTACATTACTCAATTTTCTTCCCTTAGACACTGCAATATTAATAATATTTACATCTATATAGTCTCTAGCATTAAGTTCCATTATGGATTTATATAAGTTCTCTATAGTTATAAAATTCATAACTACTCTACCATTGGACACCAATTTTTCATCCATCCAATCAAATATTTCCTCTATATTTCCACCAGTTCCTCCTATAAATACCTTATCCACTTTAGATATACTCCAAATATCCTTTGGAGCAATACCATGTATTATTTTAACATTCCTTAATCCAAAGTTTTCAGCATTTCTCTTGATTAAGTCAATCCCGTGTAAATTTCTTTCTATAGCAAAAACCCTACCTCTTTCAACTTTTAATCCTATCTCTATAGTCATAGCTCCTGTACCTGCACCTATATCTAAAACTACATCTTCTTTATTTAATCTCAATTTAGCCAAGGATACTGCCCTTATTTCCTCTTTTGTCATGGGGACATCTCCTCTAATAAACAACTCATCAGGTACTCCACTTGTTTCATGGGGCCAAAGTCTACTCATCCATTATCACCACCACACACATTCTATAACCCTCTCTAGAGGCTATTTCCTCCATGGTCCCAGATGTAATAACTTCATCATCATAAGATAAATGTTCTCCCACATATATTCTTTTATTTGTTATCCCAGATCTTATAAGTTCTTTAGCTATATTTTGAGGGCTCCACTTTTTATCGGTTAAAATACCCACTTTACTATGTCTCTTCACTTTTTCAACAATATCTAATTCTCTTCCATGTAAACTGGTAATATATGCATCATCCCATGTCTCTCCTATCTTTGAAAACATATATTGCATAGAGCTTATTCCTGTTATAACCTCCATATCTCCTTTATCAAAATGCGTCTTCAAAAACTTTAACATGCTATAAAATCCTGTATCTCCCGACAATAGTATTGCAACTGTACTTTTTTTATAATTAGCTTTTATCTTATCAACTATGACATTTAAATCTCTCGTTATATAAATTATTTTTTTGTCATTCACTTCTATTGAATCAAGTATCCTCTTTCCAGCTACAATTATCTCAGCCGATTCTATTTCTTGTAGAACCCTTGGAGTTATATAGTCCCTATGACCCGGTCCCATACCTAGTACTTTAATCTTTTTCAAATTGAAACCCCCTCATTATGTTGTCAGCATCTTTACATCTACCTAGTACCCCATGCTGTTGAGAAAATATTATGGTTCCCAATTTAATGGAGGATTTTAATCTCCTTCTACACCTATCACTAATCCTCTGAGCAATTAAATCAAAAAGTTCCTGTGATTTATCCCACTTTTTTATATAATCTATGGCCTCTTCTGTCGTTATGCTGTTCATAATTTTTTTTATTAATTCTGTGTCTGCACCTAACAATGCACCATATGCAGCTAAAGTTTCCATTCTTGCATCGGATATACGACTATGGGTATGAAATATACCCGCTGCAACCTTTATCATCTTTCCTATATGGCCCACCCATAAAATCTCTTGTATTTCATATTCTTCCATTTTATCTAACATAAATCCAATAAAATTACTAGTCTTGATTAGGTATTCAGTATCTAATCCCAACTTTTCAGAAAAATCTCTGCCATAATTTCCAGGAGATAATATCAACCTATCTATGCCCTCTTGCCTTTTTACAGAAACTTCAATAGCCAAGGAGTCCTTAAATGCCTCCTCAGACATGGGCTCCACTATCCCTGTAGTACCAATTATAGATATACCTCCTTCTATACCTAATTGGGGATTGAATGTCTTTTTACCTATTTCAACACCTTCTGGGCAAAATATAGTCACCTTTATTCCACAACCTTTGGGCGTTTCAGACTTTACAACTTCTTCAATAGTCTTTCTGGGAATAGGATTTATCGCATATTCTCCCACTCCTACTGATAGCCCTTTTCTAGTAACTATTCCTACTCCTTCTCCACCACTTATCTCTATATTGTTACCATCTATTTTTTCAACCCTAGCAAATATCTTTATTCCATTGGTTATATCAGGGTCATCTCCACTATCCTTTTTTACAGAGCACTGTGCAAATTCTCTATTCACAACTGTATCTTCCAATTCTAATTCCAGTGTCCATCCCTTCAATGTATCTATATTAACTAAATCAATTTCCCTTTGAGAAAATAACATTCTAGCTGCTCCCTTGGCAGCTGCTGTTGCACATGATCCAGTGGTATATCCATATCTCATTTTTTTTCCATCTTTATATACATATCTATCCATAGTTATTATCACCTTAACTCTCTAAATACATTTCATAAATGCATTTATTATGGCTACGGCTACAGTACTTCCACCCTTCCTACCCGATGTCAAGATATAAGGTATATCATACTTTTTCAATTCTTCTTTAGATTCGGCTGCACCTACAAATCCTACAGGTACCCCTATGACTAAACTTGGTTTACTATACCCCTGATCTATCTTCTCCAGGAGTGTAAATAGTGCAGTAGGAGCATTTCCTATGGCAAATATATTTATTTTCCCATTTTCTAACGCCTTCTCCATAGCTACAGTAGATCTTGTTACACCTCTATTTTTAGCTGCTTGTACCACATCTTCATCATGCACAAAATTATATAGATTTCCTCCCAATCTATTGAGTGCCTTTTTATTCACACCTGACATAATCATCTTTGTATCACAATATATCCCTACTCCAGACTTAAAAGCCTTTAGTCCTTCCTCTATGGCATCGTGACTAAATCTCAATATCTTATTGTATTCAAAATCTGCAGTGGTATGGATCACTCTTTTTACTATGGCATCTGCTCTATCATCTAAAAAAGTAGTATTCATTTCCGATGTAATTATTTCAAAGCTTTTATTCTCTATTCCTCTTGGGTCATTCATATATGACAAATTCATCCCTCCATCTCTATTATCTCTGGTCCACCCTTAACTGTTTCATATTCTCCTATGTTAATATAGCTATTCATAAAACTTTCTGTCCTTATATTTTGTAGAAAAGCTTCCTTATCAAAATATCTATCATCATAAATAATTCCTACTACAGAACCACTATGTGCTATATTTACACCATAAGCACCTAATTTTAATGCCCTTTCAATAATAATACTAAGTCCTGGTTTTTTTAATATATCTTCATTGGCCAATGCACTTAGTATAGCCCCTTGTCCAATTTTCCTCAAATCATCAGTCCATATACCCAATTCTATATTTTTTAATGCCTGAGTAATTTTAGCTGTATTTTTCTTCAAAATAGATTTTTTGTCTACTTTTCTAAACTCTACGGTATCTACCATATCTATTCCTTCCATTATAAGCACCTTACAACTCATGTTCTTACTATATTTTTTTATATATTTCCCATCTAAGTGGTCAAAGAGAGTTATAGCTGAAAAAAGTGTACTATCTGTAGGTTCAATACTTAAACAAATCCTAGCAATTTCCTGTTCACTGATATCTTTTTTTAGATATTTAGTTGCAGCCAATATCGTTGCACCTAGGTCTGCTGTGCTACTTGCCATACCTTTGCCTACAGGTATTTCTGATTTTATTTCCACTTTTAATTCCTTACTGATTTTTATATCTTCACCAAAATATTCAAATACCTTTTCCAATGCACTATACGCCTTGGGATACAATAGTTCATTATCCCTGGCCCCTCTTAAAATCCTTGCATAGGAATAACAATTTATCGGGTATGATATGAGCTTTTCACTACCTAAAATAATTCCCTGTATCAATTCTCCACAGGACCCAGGACACCTTGCCACTTTCATTTTTTTCCCCCTAGGAATCTTCCTATCTCATTTACAGGTATACTAACACTCTGCTTTATATTGTCTACGCATTCAGGTCTAACTGCCAATATTATACAAGAAGCAGGTCCTGCTGATTTATTTATATCTATTCCTATGTCTTGATTTAAAGTAAACTCTAATCCTGCATCTTTAGCCATAGTCTTTAACTCATTTAATATGCCCTTTGAACCCACAGGTAATATTTCCAACACTTCAGATGCTTGTTTTAAAGTTAAAATATCATTCAGACTAACTATCTTATCACTATTTTCCAATATCTCTTGTCCCATCAAGGGTTCCCCTGCTACTACAATAACCGCACCATCTTCAGCCACAGTTTTTCTAAAATCATCTTTATGCATAACCCCTATAACAGTAACACCTATACCTGTCTGTATGGTATGAAAATTCTCCTCTGTACTTCCTGTAACTGCTATGTCCTGATCAATATTTATTTCACCCAATGCCCTTTTTACACCCTCAAGAATCCTTTTTCCTGTATCATTCATCTCCACAGAAAGGGTATCCACTAAGGTTATCGGTCTAGCTCCCACAGCTAATATTTCAGCCAATGCAACCTTTGCAGTGAAATATCCCACTATATCCACAGAAGTATTGACAATATCTTCTGATTTTTCTCCAACACCACCACAGGAATCACAGGATATTACAAAGATTGTATCATCACTTATTTCTATCAAAGTTAAATCTCTAAAATTCTTAATATCCATTTTACATCCTCTTTCTTCCTATTAGTACCATATATATTACGTATCCCAATATTACATTTACAGCAGATGCTACAGTTAATGGTAATACCAATGTATTAAACATCACCCAACCGTTTAAAGGCATTTCAATGATTTCTGCAAATTTAGCTGTCATCAATAATGCAACAGGACCATTCAATATAATCCCAACGACACAAGCCAATATTCCATTAGTCTTCTTATATGTTATCCCAAATATATATGTGGCTATGGTCATTTCTAACATTATCAAAATATGCATCGGCAAGGAAAATGGAAATCCACTGGTTACAGCAGTAAGCAAATGACCTATCCCTGCAACTAATGCTCCTAATGGTGGGGATAAAAATAAAGCTGCAAAGAAACCTGGCATAGAGTCAAACGCAATAGTACCACTTACCTTAATCATAGATCCTATTGCTGAAATAGCTATAAGCATAGCACAATATGCTATAGTAGTTATACTAAATATGCCTTTTGTATGGGAATAATTTTTACTCAATAGTATCTCCTCCTCTAAATGCTCTACATAAATCTATAAACCCCTTAATAAAATCTATATTGCTATAGAAATGTATATGGGGATACCCTGCCAATACATTTTTCTTTTTCATTCCACAATTCCATGTCTTTACATACTGTCCCTTTCTCTTCTTCATTATTCTATATTGATAATTTAATTTTACATTATCCAAAACCTTGGAATGATGAAATTCGTGTGCCCTTATATTTATACCATCATTAGTTTCTACTTCTACATACCCAAACCTTTGAAGTCTTTTTGTCATTAGGGATTTAGTAGGGAAAAATCCAACCATCTCATAATTGCACTGATTTAAATCTTCTATTGACTCTGTCAAATACATTAGACCCCCGCACTCTCCATAGGCAGGAAGCCCTGCTTCAAGGGCATTTCTTAAGTTATGTTTAAATTCTTGATTTATCTCCAATTCTCTGCCAAACACCTCAGGAAATCCCCCACCTATATATATTCCATCTAAATCATCAGGTAAATGCTGATCCTTCAACGGACTTATATATTCAATATCAATTCCCATCTCCATCAACAAATCTATATTGTCTTGATAATAAAAGCTAAATGCCTTATCTCTCATAATTCCCAACTTTATACCTTCTCCATATCCTCTATATGGAGCCATATAATCTTTTTGTCCTTTTATCGTCTCTCTATTATAAGATATATCTATAATGCCATTTAAGTCTACATATTTCTCTATATAATCAACTAATAAATCAATTTTATCATTCAATGTATCTACTTCTTCCGCTGGAATCAGCCCCAGATGTCTACTATTAAGAGATATATTTAAATCTTTAGGTAAATATCCAAGACATTTTATCCCTGTATCCCTTTCTATAGCTTCTTTTAATAAATTATAATGGTAGTCTCCCGATACTTTATTTATAATTACTCCCTGTATATCCACATCTTTATCATATTCTTTGTATCCTAATACCATTGCTGCAGCACTGGTAGACATACCCTTTCCATCTATAACTAATATAACTGGAGTCTTCAGTATTTTAGAAATATGGGCTGAACTTCCAATACCATTCCTTTCAACACCAAAGCCATCATAAAGACCCATAACCCCTTCTATTACTCCCATATCCATATTATCCATATTTTTATGAAATAAATATTTAATTATATCCTCTTTTAACATCCAACTATCTAGATTATATGAATTATTACCTGTTACAAGTTTATGAAATCCAGGATCTATATAATCAGGTCCAACCTTAAAAGGCCGTACATTTATATCCCTTCTCTTTAGTGCTGCCATTATCCCTAGTGACAATGTGGTTTTTCCTGTTCCGCTGGTGGCACCAGCAATCATTATCCTATTAATTTTTATCACTCCTTAGTATGAAAGTCTGGACAACACCCCATAATTTTCATGATAGTCTATCTCTACTATGGCTCCTGGTGGAATTCTAAAATGCCATCTATCCTCTATCCGCAAATCTAAAAGATATGTTATTATAGTTTGAATTATACCTCCATGGGTTATTAATAAATACTCTGTTTGAGGCCTACCCTTATCCTTAAGTTCATCTATAAATTTTTTTACCCTGTCATTTACATCTCTTAAGCACTCACCTTGAGGAATCTTATAATTTATATAATCTACTATCCAATGTTCCCACTCCAGTGGGAACTCCCTTTTAATCTCTTTATATGTCTTTCCTTCAAAAATTCCAAAATTAATTTCACTAATAGCTGGGGTAATTATTAGTTTTTTATCTAATCTTTGAGCTATTTTTTCAGCAATAACCCTGGTTCTATCAAGGGGACTACTATATATACCCTCTATATTTATATTTTCAGGAATATTTATAACTATATCTCTTACTTGTGACTTTCCCTTGTCCGTATACGGGCTCTGAGTGTGCCCAATATATCTTCCCTGTCTATTTGCAACTGTCTCTCCGTGTCTAATCATAATAAACTTCATAAAGTCACTCTCCCCAATAAATAACTCAATAAAATAAATATACTTTGAGATATTTCCACTGTGAATCCAATAGTATCTCCTGTAAATCCTCCTAGTTTTGCCTTTATATATCTACTTATCAAATATATAAATACAAATGATAGCAATATTGACAAGACTATATACAACTCAACTTTAAAAATGACAGCTAAAGTTAATGTTAAAAATAACACATATATAAATTCTTTAATATTGCAGTTTTCTACTATGCCCTTTCCCATACCTGTGTCTTTTCTGGCATAATGCCCAAATGTACATCCAATGATAGCAGACGCCCTGCCCACCACTGGAATAAAAAGAAATACTATTATAGGTAAATATATGGATACTATTATATTCAACATATATACCATCATTATCACCAATACACCAAAGGCACCTATTCTACTGTCTTTCATTATTTCAAGAGCCCTCTCTCTACTTCTATTGCTAAAGACTCCATCTACTGTATCGGCCAATCCATCTATATGCAGTCCTCCTGTTATCCATATATAGATTATCCATAACATGATTGACAATACAGGCCTGTCTATATATACATGCAACTGTGCTACTAGCCACAATATGCCACCTATAATAAGACCAACTATAGGGATATAATATATCCCATTTATAAAGTCCCTTTCTTTAAATTCAAAGGGGTACCTTACTGGTAATCTAGTTAAAAATGTAATCATCAATAATAAACTCTTCATATAATCCTCACTTTATTCTCATTGGTATTCCCGATACTGTCATATATACTTTTTCAGCTTTACTACCTAAATATTGATTTACTCTCCCTGCTATATCTCTAAATATACTACCTAACCTATAGGAAGGCACTATCCCCATTCCTACTTCATTGGTCACTATTACTACATTTTTGCCTTTTAACACTTCCAATAGATTATTTACCTCTTCAAATATACCTACTTCAATACTATCTATTGTATTCATATCACAATTATCGTAATCCACTTTCTGCTCTAACAAAAGATTAGATACCATTATGGTCATACAATCCAATATTACTGTATCGCATTTGTTGAATTCCCCTAAGTCTTTTAAAACTTTAAAGTCTTTATACCTTTCCACAGTAATCCACTCTGTTGGTCTTGACTCTCTATGTTTTTTTATCCTATCCTTCATTCCATCATCAAATGCTATGGCTGTAGCAATATATGCAATATTATTTCCCATGTCTGCAACTAGGGATTCTGCAAAACTACTTTTACCACTCCTAGCTCCCCCTGTTACTAATACAAAATTCTTCATCTATTCACCACCTTTGTCCCAACCTCTTATTAGACTTATAATCTTCATATTGTCTTTATGAAGTTTTACTGCTATTCTAAAATATCTATCTCCTAACTCATTGAAATCTTCACATGTCCTTATGTGGATTTTATTCGCCAAAAGATAATTGAAAAACTCATTGGGATTCCCCTTTTCTAATTTAAATAATAAAAAATTAGCACTGGGTTTAAATACCTTTATAAAAGATATATCTTTTAATTCTTGGTATAAATATCTTCTCTCTAAATCAATCCAATTAGCGGTATTTCTTATAAATTCTTTATCTTCAATAACATAAGGTAATATATCAAGGGCTATACTATTCATTGTCCAAGGCTCTTTATGTGTCTTTAATCTTTCTATTAAGCCTATATTTCCCAATCCATATCCCAGTCGAATACCAGGCAAACTATAGAACTTAGTCATAGACCTCAATATGAATATATTGTGTTTGTTTATATATCTCTGAAATGTTTCCTCTGTAGTAAAATCCATAAATGACTCATCTATCAGGGTATGTCCATCAATATTATCCATACAATCTATAATAGGTGAAAAATCATCAGTCGAAGTATAATCTCCAGTGGGATTGTTGGGATTGCAAAGTATTAAAACATCGGGCTCTTCCTTTTCTATAGTACCTATTATAGACTTTTTATCTATATGAAACTCTCCATCTTCTATTCTACTAATCTCCAGTACCTCTACATTATTCATCTCAAGGGCCCTTCTGTATTCATTAAATGTAGGTCCTATTATTAACGCCTTTTTGGGAGTTAATGTCCTAACAAAGAGATAAATAAGTTCTATTGCACCATTTCCTAAAATAATCTTTTCTTCCTCTATACCCATATGTCTAGATAATGCAGCTATTCCTGTTCTGCCATCTATCTCAGGATATCTATATACATTTTCCAAAGATTTAGCCATCTCTTTCTTTATATATCTTGACGGCCCCAAAGGATTTATATTTACACTAAAATCTATTATTTCTTTATAGTCTTCTCCATAATACCCACCATGTTTATTCAATGTATTTCCTCCAATCTCAATTTAAAAACATTACCATTATAGAAGTCATTAATATGATAATTTCCGAACCATACATTATCTTTATAGTATGCATAATATCTTCTTCACTTAATAGCTTAGTTTTATCTCCTATGGTAGGTTTGTACAATTTTTTGCCAAAATAAGTATTGGTTCCTCCCAACTGTATATTGAGTAGTCCTGCAACTGATGACTCAGGATATCCACAATTAGGACTTTTATGGTTAAATCTGTCCCTTTTCATAATCTTGAATCCACTTTTCATATCATATCCCATGATTCCACCAGCAATTATCATAAATATACTTCCTATTCTTGCTGGAATGTAATTGAGTATATCATCCAGTTTAGCAGATGCATATCCTATATCCTTATATGGTTCTTGAATATATCCCACCATTGAATCCAATGTATTTACTGTTTTATATACGAAAATAGACTCCACTGGATAGCCTATCAGAAAACCTAATAATACATAGAATATAGGAGCAAGAACTCCATCTATTGTATTTTCAGCTACAGTTTCCACTGTAGCCCTATTTATTTCTTCTAAATCCAGACTAGTAGTATCTCTTCCTACTAGATAAGATATCTTTTGTCTTGCATTTTTTACATTACCTACTTTAATCTCGTCATATACCTTTTTAGCTTCTATATGAAGACATTTAGCTGCCAATAATGCATATATAAAATATATTGTTACAATATGTTCAGCTAGCTTACCAGTCATTCCTACTAATGTCATTATACCATGGGTTGCTATAATTACTGTCCCTAAGGATAATACAACCAATATAAATCCACCGATTCTTAAATTATTTAGATATTTTCTTATTTGCTTTTCATAAAAACTTATCATTTTTCCCACATATATTATGGGATGGGGCCAAGTAATAGGATCTCCTAAAATATAATCCACAACAACCGCTAGTAAAAGTATCAATATATCCATTTATAACTCCAATATTTCCATTATTTTTGTCAAATCAATATGTTCAGAAACTGTATCTGCTAGCTTATCATATTCCCTCTCTTTCAATGACTTATAATCTATAGATTCTGCAACCATCTCTAGGCCCTTCTTTTCTCTCATATAATTCAATATATTGTTCCTAAATTTATCATTTTCAAATATCCCATGGAGATATGTGCCAAAGATTTTACCACATTTACTTATAGTACCATCTAATTTTCCATTTTCTAATCTTATTGCTGGTACATCATTTGCTATAATTTCAGTTTCTCCCATGTGTATTTCATATCCTGATACAGGCATATCTTCAAAGTCTTTCAATAATTCAAATCCATTTATAAATTCTCCTGATATTTGAGTAGTAGACTTCTCCTTTGCCATAATCGTTTTGGTATTCAATAATCCCAATCCATTTATTCTATTTATTGAAGATTCTACATTATTGTCATCTATTATTTCTCTTCCCAATATTTGATATCCTCCACATATACCTATGATATTTGTACCAGATTTATATTTCCTATATATATCTTGGTCTATCCCTCTATCAAATATAAATCTCATATCATCAATGGTATTTTTACTTCCTGGTATCAATATTAAATCAATATCATCCATCTGTCCCTTTGAAGAGATATATTTTATGTTTACATCTTTTTCTAATTCCAATGGTGTAAAATCACTGAAATTAGAAATATGGGGTAGTTTAATTATACCTATATTTATTCCTGAACCTTTGTTTCCTTCAAATCTATGGGTAACACTGTCCTCATCATCTATATTTAATTCCATATGAGGGATAACCCCTAAACATGGTATATCTATCATTTCTTCTAACATTTTTATGCCAGGAGTAAGCAGATCAACATCTCCTCTAAATTTATTTATAATAAATCCCTTTATTCTTTTTCTATCTTCAGGTTCTAAAAGCATAAAACTTCCATATATAGAAGCAAAAACTCCACCCCTATCTATATCCCCTATCAAAATAACTGGTGCATCTATCATCTCTGCAAGTCCCATATTCACTATGTCTTTATCCCTTAGGTTTATTTCTGCACAGCCTCCAGCACCCTCAATCATAATTACATCGTGTTTGGAAGATAGATTATTGTATGATTTCATAATTACAGTCTTTAAATAATCCTTTTCCAGATAATAATCTGCTGCTTTTAAATTCTTATATACCTTTCCGTTTAATATAACTTGACTACCTATATCAGTGGTAGGCTTTAACAATATGGGATTCATTTCAACTGTAGGCTCCAATCCAGCTGCTTCTGCCTGTACTACCTGAGCCCTGCCCATCTCCTTACCATCCTTTGTAACAAAGGAATTTAATGCCATATTCTGAGATTTAAATGGGGCAACCTTATAACCCTTTCTATAAAATATTCTACACAATGCAGCTGTTAAAATACTCTTACCAACTGAAGAGCCTGTCCCCAAAAACATAACCTTTTTTTCCATATCTTTATCCCCCTGCCTAATTAATTTATACAATAAAAAAAGACACATAGGGAATATGCGCCTTTATCATAATAATCTATATTATAATAACTACACACTTCCCGCCGAAGCTATAGTTTCTATAATCAAGGCTGGTCTCCTGACTTGTAGATCACTTTACTCTCTTCTCCTTCCCAGTTTCCCAGTGGATTAATTTAAGAAGATTTCATACCTACTTACAGTAGCGGGGGCTGCAGAGGATTTGCACCTCTTTCCCATTTAAGCCATATTTGAACACCTTAATCCCTATTATTTAATTCTCTGATTTAATTATATTTTATAGTATTTACTTTGTCAAACCTAAGTTGGTATTTGTTACTGTCAAGTAATAGTTGGCAATTATTTTTCTTTAGATTTAATCATCCAATAACTATTGATTTTTAGGTTTTAAATTTATGTATTTAACACCCGTTAGGGCGAAATTATTTTAGACATTGTTATATTTCAATTTTATATCCTCATTACTGACCGTTAGGGCATAGATATCCTGTATTTAATATTATTAGAAACGATATCTTTAAAAGCTTAGCTTTAGGTTACTTGCACATCTATCACCTAGCATTTT